>NZ_JAPMOU010000006.1 GCF_028858535.1 Spartinivicinus poritis | reverse complement strand
TTTCTTTATACTTAAAAACGTGCTGTCTGAAGTCGAGAGAATATGTCATGTGTAGTATTATGCCAGATTATAGATTTCTAGCTATAACAGGCGAACCTTTCTTTAATTCACGTATGTCAGAACTGGCAACAAATGTTTGAACTGGCAATGCTTCATATGACTGGATTGAAAAAGCATCAGCTAGAGTATCAGGATTAGCTAGAGCAGGATTAACTAATAACTATAGTTTTTCACAAAAAGATTGGAACAATTTATATCGAATCTTACCTTTCAGAATATGTTAGGTATACAACAATTTCTGCACAACTTGGACGCAGATTTACCAAAGTACTCGGAGGACCGCTATTAATTAATGGCACTATCATATAAAGATTATATTGCAAATGGGCAGGCAAAAGACTTTGCTGTCCCCTTTTCATTTATTCATGATGAAGATATTAAAGTCTTCGTTGATGGGAAAAGACAAGAACGAAAAATAAATAATAAAGTTGTTACTTTAAGTGCAGCCCCAGAAGCAAACTTAATTGTCCGCGTTAAACGGGAAACTCCCTTGCATGAGCGAACAGTTGATTTTTACGATGGCTCTATTTTATCAGAAGAAAATTTAGACCAAGCAAATGAACAGCTTTTCTTCGTGGCTCAGGAAGTTCTCGACTATTCAGAGGGTCTTCTGAAAATGAAAGAATGGTCACTTCAGTGCTTTAAATAGACGGCTACGAGAAGTCTCAGACCCAGTAGAGCCTAACGACGCTGTTAATTTAACTTACATGGAATCACAATATATTCCTGCTGCAAAAGCTGAAGCAGACTGGGCAAAAAGCGAAAGAGAAACGACAGAACAGATCAGAGCAACAACTAATCAACTAAAAGTTGACACAGAGCAAACATTAAGTGAAGCCAGAACTTTTACTACTTCAATTAAAGGTGATACTGAGGTAATAAGAGAGAAAGCTGAACAACATATGGTGAATGCCCATGCGCACAAAGAGAAAGCTATTGCAGAAGCAAATAAGACAGAGGCGGAGGCTAATCGCGCACATGGAGAAGCCGACAGAGCAAAAGGCTATGTTGAGAAATATAAGCCAGAAGTAAAAGGCGCGTGGACATTCGATAATTATGTTGAGTGGCCAACCCTTGGCTATGGGCAAGGGCGTGGCGCTATCTATAACGACGGAACAACCCATAAATGCCTGATGGTCCACGGCAATAATTCAGCAGGAACCGGTGAGTATCGTGTAGGTCTTTGGAACCACGTTACTGTATACGGTGATTTATTTATAAAAGAACACCCCGCTTATCACAGAGGCAATATTATTTCGGTGGCAAAATAATATCGAACCTTGTTATACCCGAAACAAACCAGCTATTAAAACTAATATGGAAGCACTCGCTCAAGATGTAAAGGATTACCCTGATGACTATCAGTGAGAAAGAGCTAAGCGTTTTGGAGTAACATCACCAGCCATTAGTAAAGCATTGAAACGCCTTGGCCTAAGCTATAAAAAAAACACAACAACACCCAAAAGCGAACAAAGCAAAGCGGTTGGGCCTTCCCTGTTACCTTAAAATCATCCAGATAGGCTTTTAATTCCTTATATACAGCTCTTCTATCAGCTAAATCAGAGAGCCCACGTATCTCGTAAAGTGCAACATCAAGCGCAGCTTGGATAACAGCAGACCTAGAGCGGGCAAGTTGCTTTGATTTTGTTTTTAAAGAGACACTAACTTCTCTTTTACAAAAAGCATCCCGTACATCTTCAGCTTCAGGAACAACTTTGCGGAAGTAATATGTATTACCTCTTAATAACAAGTTACCCATATGTCCCCTTATTTTTGTAGCAAAATCTAAATTACTGAAACTCAATGAGGACAAGTGCTTTCTACACATTTTTGTAGCAAAACAGCAAGACTTCAACGAAGTTAATCAACTGCTAAACTTATTAAGGCAGCCTTTTGCTGAACAACCAGATATGGAGCACTACGCCAAGCTCTCTCCAGAATGGGGAAAAAAGCTAACTGTCAGTTGCTCATCTTAAGGCCTGTTGAGGATTCAACTGCTCACCGGGTAGGTGGTTACAATGGCAGATACTCAATACCTATTAAAATCTGATAGCGGCAAGCTCGCCAAAGCTTATGACAGTATGTCGTATACAGTATTCTTTTTTGGCCCTATTCCAATGTTAATCAGGCAAGATTTGCAAGGTTGTATTTATTGGCTGATTAGTATTCTGGCGGCTATTGGTTTTAATACTTTAATGACAATCCTTAGAGGCTACACTCATACTCTGGATAGCTTTGTTATTTTTTGCGTAGTAATCGCCTGGACTGCTCAATACAATGACTGGCATCGGAAACGCTTGCTAAAACAAAACTATCAAGAAGTTGAAAAGCATGATGTCGCCAACCAAATTTTGTTTTTTGAAAGGACTGCTTTGTAACACTCACACTATAAGCAGGGAAGAGTATACTATGGAAAAGCCCTATAGTAGCTGTATCTCGCCCCTCTCTTGTTTAGCATTTTAAACCACCAAGCTCATCAGATAACCACAAGTTTCACGACCAGCGTTCGGTATGCTACAAACATCCTACACGTTTTACTAATTCCAAGGTAATGTGCCAATGAAACCACTTTTAAAAGCCAAACTATGTATTCCTACCATCCTTTTAGCTCAGCTGTTTAATTATAGCTATGCCACAGACGGTGGTCATTGGGGATATAAAGGTGAATATGGGCCCGCAAGCTGGGGCGAGCATCATATTATGTGTAAACAAGGAAAAAACCAGTCACCAGTTGACATTAAAGACAGTATAAATACCAATTTAAATCCTATTCAATTTAACTACAATACATTAGCCTCAACAATTAAAAATAATGGCCACACTATCCAAGTAGATTATCCAGCTGGAAATAGTATCAGTCTGAATGGTAACCATTATGAGCTAAAACAGTTCCATTTTCACTCACCAAGTGAAAATACTATAGATGGTCAACACTTCCCGTTGGAGGCTCATTTTGTTCATGCAGATAGCAAAGGCAATTTAGCCGTTGTAGGTGTTATGTTTAAAGCTGGAGATACAAATAAAAAACTTGCCAAACTTTGGCAAGCCATGCCTAATCAAGCAAATACTAAACAAAATTTAGCTACGCCGTTTAACGCTATGGATTTACTACCTAAATCCCATGACTATTATCGATTTAATGGTTCTCTAACCACACCTCCTTGTTCTGAAGGTGTATTATGGTTAGTACTAAAGCAACCTGCCACGATTTCACAAGAACAAGCTAGTCATCTTGTAAAAACACTAAAATACCCTAATAACCGCCCTGTTCAACCTTTAAATGCAAGACGCATTTTAGAATAACATTTAATAGTGTAGCGATGAATAACATAAAGGTATTCATCGCTACGTTGAAAACTAACTGCTGACTAAAAAATAATTTTTATTTTTACACCCAAATATTGTCATCAGCAGTTAACTGACCACTTAGCCTGAACTTCATCTTGCAACTAAGCTTATGAGGATCATCTCTGACAATTCACTTCAAAGTATAATTTGCAACTAGATAACCTTCTTACTTCACAAGCACACCTCAATATTACCACTTAACAGCCTGAATCAAATGAAATGATTAATAACTTCAAACCAGCCTATTTACTAAATACAAAGCTAACCAACAATAATCAAAACAAATTTAGGAATAAAGTATATTTTCATTATGCTAATATCGATATATTTATATAGAGGAAACAACCCATACTCAAAAAACACGTCAGTTAAACTCATCTCCCTATATATAAGTAAATAGAAACTGCAAAGCCAAGACAAACTTTAGTCGTATTCGCAACTTACTTTCGATACTTCTAAAGCAAACATCCACATATTATGGTATAACTGAAAGGTTTCTTCTGTAATACTATTAGTAAATAGAAGGTGTGCATGAATTCAAAATTTTCTACACAAAGCGCAATTTCGTTTCCAGAATTCGTATCTCTGGTTGCCATGATGTCTGCGTTAGTTGCTCTCGCTATTGATGCAATACTTCCTGCACTGCCAGATATTAGAACTTCGTTAGCTCTTACTAATGATAACGATGCACAACTGGTAATTGCTTTTTTATTTATAGGAATGGCTATTGGACCTATTATCTTTGGCCCTTTATCTGACAGCATAGGCCGAAAGCCTGCCATACTGTTAGGTTTACTCTGCTTTTTAGCAGGTAGTTTAACCTGTTGGCTTTCTCACTCTTTTGAACAAATGTTAGCTGGCCGCATTCTCCAGGGATTGGGAGCCGCTGGTCCACGCACAGTTTCAATGGCCATGGTTAGAGATTTATTTGAAGGTACAGATATGGCCAGAGTTATATCTTTTGTAACCGCCGTTTTTATTTTAGTGCCTGCACTAGCGCCTAGTGTTGGTCAAGCAATTCTACAATTCACTAGCTGGCATGGTATTTTCGTATTTTTCTTAGCTCTCGGGTTAATTGTATTAATCTGGTTTTCTACTCGTCAGAAAGAAACTTTACCTCAAGAAAAAAGAAGCCAGTTTCATATAGAAACCATCATTAAATCAGTTAAAACTGTAGTGGCCACTAAAACAACCCTATACTATACAGTGGCTATTGGCTGCTTATTTGGCGGGTTTCTTGGTTATCTTTTCTCTTCACAACAGATTTTTCAAGACATATACCTGACAGGTGAAAAGTTTCCATTATACTTTGCTCTCTTAGCCCTAGCTTTTGGCACTGCATCCTTTATCAATGCTCAATTGGTTTTAAAATACGGAATGAAAAAATTATCATTGGTTGCAGTTAAACTATTAGTACTTTGTTCTATCATTTTTTTTATTATTTGTATATTAAGCGATGGAGTACCACCCTTTGTTATTTTTATGGTATATGCAACGATTGGGTTTGTATCTATTGCGTTAGCGTTTGGAAACCTTAATGCATTAGCAATGGAACCGATGGGTGGGATAGCTGGCATAGCAGCTGCGATTATTTCAGCAATATCAACACTAATTTCTTTACCACTAGGGCTTATTGTAGGTCAAAGCTTTAATATGACTGTAATACCACTAGCTATAGGATTCACCTTATTTGGCAGCCTAGCTTGGTTTTTCATCGCTTTTTCCAAAAGAGGATCTAAACAAGACTTGTCAGTGCCTGAAACTTCTTAGTAAGCAATACAACTAGCCTGTACAAGATAGTAAGTTGTAGCAAACCAATAACAATACAGGCTAGCACTATACTTTAGCTATAGTTTCAAAGAATATATAAAGACTCAATGCACAATCAATACCTTGGTCTTCGTTGCTGGCGATTATCCGTTCTTGGCTTAGCTTGGTTAACTTTTATTTTGCGGCCAGTTACAGGCTTGTCATTTAGCTCACGAATTGCTGTTTCTGCTTCTGCATTATTTGACATTTCTATAAAACCAAACCCTTTGGACTTACCCGATATTTTATCCTTAATTAAAGTTGCACTAGAAACTTCACCAAACTCTTCAAATAACTTTCTCAAGTCATTTTCAGTAATACTATAAGCCAAATTGCCAACATATATATTCATTTGTCATTTCTCTGTAACATGTATTGCTTGAGCTAGTGCTACTCAATAACCAACACATAAATTATCCAGTAGCCTCTGGTTTAAAAGTAGCCAGAAACTGTAGTGTATATCATTTTTCATTATCTGAACCATATGATTCTCATAATAAAAAGTAATAGCAGCTATTGCGCTTATCTCTGAATAGGTTGTTCTAGCAATCCATTATTCGACTATAAAGTCATGCTATTTTGAGTCTACTGCTGGTTCAATCATTTGCCTATCTTCACTTGCCAGCCCAACTAATACTCGGTTACCACTATTATCAAACCGGTATACTCCATACTTTGCATCTTCAAAATACTTTGCATGCCCTTCCTGGAAAAAAAATGAATGGGGTACAATGCGAACTCGGTTATGATTGCGATGAAAGCGCAACAGCTTCTCTCCAGTAGCTAACGATTGACCTTCATAGAATCGAACAAACTGAGCAACATTGTTGTTATCACCTTTAATTACCATATAGCCACGTTGCTGATGAGCAGCTAGAGCATCAGCCGATATCTTCCTGGCAATAGCATAATCTAAAGCCATATAATCACCTTGAAGCAAAGACCGAGGGTCAACAGGTGCTAACTCCAATAGGAGTATTTCTCCATGGGCAATTATTTGTTCCTTTTGATATATTGCATAATTAAGTATTGATAATACCAAGAGTGAAAAAATGACTAGTAATTTTTTTGGCATTTGTCCCACCCTTGATAAGTTATACAAAAACGGCCAACTAATAATACTAAACCACTCATTACAAGTAATATTGATTTATGCAGCAATGTAATATCAAGATTGTAATAAAAGACAACCAAGCAATAGGGCAATAATAATGCTCCTATGATAGTCAATATATTCTCATATTTAGCATACCCTAATATAAGTAAAATAATAGATAAGATAATACCTGGTACAGACAATAACCCTAGAACAATAGAAACTAGCACAGCTAATACTAATGGTATTTTTTTTAGTTTAGAAAAACCACCTGCAACCCAACCAATGACAGCCACCAAACTGATGCTTAACATATAGCTAGGCAACATTGTGCTAACTACTTCTTGTTGATTTCCATAACCAAACTTAGATGTATCCATTAATATCAATACTGCCCATGCTATAGAAAAGACAAAGGAATAAGATAAAGGAATTAAATATCGCTTTACTTTACCATAACAAAGCAAAAACGCAGCAATCAGAAGCTTGACAAATAAGAAAGCATTAAATACAACCTCTCTTACTCCTGCCAAATCCCTATCCCACAGAATATTTACTATTATCGAGGCTAAGACAGCTAAACCAGATAAAAAGCGATCAATAGAAATCTGATAAATAGGATAAGTCAGCAGTGTGATTACTAATGTTGCGCATGTTACACCCCAAACAGATTTAGTTGCAATGCCAATCCCTGTTACAAACAATATTTTCCCCATCGCCATAGCCACAAATGAAGACTGGATAAAAAAACTCTGTTTAGCATTATGCTCTTCACCTGCCATTTTTAATAAACCAATGGCAAGGGCAGCAAATGCCAGCCCCCATATAATTAGCTCAGGCTCACTTTTAAACTGAATAATTTCAGCTATATATAAAAAAGCAATAAAGCAAAAAGAAACTATCAATGCCCCAACACCGATCAAACAACGTATATATAATGGCAACTCAGGCGCCTGCTGCTGAGCTATTACAAAATGCTTTAGTTTATCAGGACTTCCTATAATTAATGATTGGTCAGCTAGCTTTGCTAACAAGCTTTTGGCAGTATATGCTGTGTTTTGCTTAGTAGTTAAATCAGTCATGAGTACCTCCCTTTTTATGGGATACCGCTCGGAGATAAATCAAAGCTGCAGTAAATACCCCTAGAGACGCTAGCCCCATCAATAGAAAAGTAACTGACTCACCTTCACCTATAAATTCAAAGAGCAATTTAAAAGCAACTGTAGTAGCAATAATACAACAAGTTAGCACTATTATAGCTAATGCCCACATATCAAATAACTTGAAACGATAAACCCAAAAACCTGCAGCCAAAGTGATGCTTCCAAATAAAGCACTAATATAAGTAGATGTGCGAGCAGAATCTGGGTCAACTATGCAATGCTCTATAGGGATAATCAAGAATATGGACAATGCTATTACTAGAACTACTCTAAGCCACTGAACTGATAGCCAGTTATAGTTACGTTGAACAGCATATTCTCTCAAGACTAAGGCAAGTCCATTTATGCCAAGTAGTAAACTGTACAACAGGTCTTCCATTGAACGGGTAGGTAAAGCTGACTGTTCCCACCACAATAAGACAAAAATATTACAAATTATTAACCAGATTACCCATTGTACTGAAAAGTTAGCAATAATCGTCCAACCAAGGGTGAATAAACTCCACCCCATAAATAACTGGTAAGCATCAGCACCTGTCTGATAAACCTGGCCAAATACTGCTAGAAAGACTCCGACTAATACGGTTGCAGCCAATAAAAATATTTTTCCGACAAAACTTTGCAGTGAATAACTATAAGCAGCTATTAGGCAACCTACCAACCCAACTTGAATCGTTGTAAATTTAATTGTTGGTGTCAACCTGGCCCAGTTAAAAGCAAAAAAGTAAATAACGCCCGTAAGTATCAAAGCTGTAGCCAAGATGAGCAGTAGTCTTGATATCCACAACCCCCACTGGTTATGAGGATGTAGCAAGTTCAATGCATAAGCTTTACCTTCGGCAGTTAGATAACCATAAGCATAAAGCTCGTCTACCAAACGACGATTAGCTGGTATAGTTGCTAGGTCAGCCCTAGCGATTAACTTTTCTTTTTCCATCTGCTGCGCCTAGTTATACCCTTCGTGCATCATTTTTAGGTTTTGTTATGACCATCAAGGATGGTGGAAATGCCGTTTAACTGCCATCACTTCTCACTCCAATCACCTATTATTATAAGCTCATGAGGCTTCGTCGTTCGATGGCCTCACCTAAAAAACCTCCGCATTGAGTATATTTTCGAATAGCGTAATGCCTAAAGCATTAGATATTTTTTAAGGGCCATACCAATGTAACTATAACAGGATCAGCAAAGCTATACTTTCTTTACTATCAAAGTATCGAGTTTTAGTACTTGACTAAACATTTATTCAATACTTCTGATAATTTTTAGGACATCTGATATGTTTTGTCAGACAATTCTTGAATTTCCGGACGGTGGGTTGCCATAACTAAAGTTGTTCCCAGTTTTTTTAGTCTCTCAATTATTCGCTGACTTTGCTCTAAGCCAATATGACTAAATGCCTCATCAAAAACGATACAATCCTGTGAACGATATAAAGCCATCGCAAGCATTAACCGCTGAATTTCACCACGACTCAAATCATGCTTAGACAATATATAAGGATGGTTTTCATCCACATAAAAGCCTAGCCTTCTTTCTAATTCTACTAACTTAAGAATACTTAACACTTTATCTTTATTAGCTTTACCATAACTGGTAATAAAACTTGTGACTGAACCAGTAAGAAATTCATCATCAGCAAATACATAACCACATGGAACTCGGCCTGATACAGGAATACCTAAAAATTTCACTTGACCTGTAGTCACTATGCGCTGACCAGTGAGCACTTCCAAGCAGGTTGTTTTGCCACAACCACTATCACCCACTAAACTAAAAATCTCTCCCTGTTTAACCTCAAAGGAAACATCAGAAATAACAGGTTCTGATTGTTCAGAAAAACGATAAGTGACATTATCCATTGTTAATACACTTTGCTTATCACTTATTTTATATGCGCTATTACATATTATTTTTGAAACATTTTTACTAATTGTTGGCTTAGATATTGGCTGCTTAGTTTCAATCACTTCTGCTACACGGTAAGTAATAGCCTCCATTTCCAGATACTCTTTAAACTGTGCAACCATTTGCTCCAAAGCGGTTACTAAGATTCCTGACATTAAGCTCATAAAAGCCAATCCGCCAAAAGTTAGTTCATTAATAATTAATAAGTAAGCTCCTACAAAAATACTAAGCGGTGTAGTGATAAGACCTAATAAACCTGTTAACGTGTTGTACCAAATAAAAAAACGCTGTTGATCAACAGCCGCTGACTGCATTCGAAAGAACCCTGCAAGACAAGATGTAAAAACCTGACCAACCATCCCAGATGCATAGAATCGTTCAAAACTTTGCAAACGTTGTTGAACAACTGAATGATACCTACCTTTCTCTTGTTGTCCTCTTACCTGAAACTCTCGTACTCGATATTTTATTAGCCAAGTAAACCCAAGTGAAAAAATAAATGGAATTAAATTAATCAGACCAATTAATGGACTAATCAAAAATATTGTAAGAGCAGCAGCAATAGCAAATAACAGTGAGTCAAAAGCTTGATTAATCAAAGAAAACCAGAATTGTGTATAGCGTTCAAACTCGGCTGAGCGTTGATATATTTCGCCTGGAAAGTGATTGGCAAAAAAATCAGGCTCTTTACTATACAAGCGCTTAAAGAAAAATTGCTTTATTCTCATCGTGATATTAGTACTTACATCAAGCATTTGGCGACGAAAATATAATGAAACTGTCAAATTAAAAACTAAAAATATCAGCCCTCCTATTCCAATAAAAAAACCCCAGTTAATAAGCTCATACTGGACAACATAGTCATAAAAAACCCTAGTAAGCCCTGCAATAAAAAAATCGCCAAAAAACAAAATAATACCAGGCAAAATAAACAAATAAACCAAGTACCGTAGATTTTTTATATCAATTGGTAAAGTATTCCAGATAGATGGCTTATATTGGATTTTTTCAACCTTTTCTGTAGGTTTTATCTCAAGTACTATACCTGTATAATGATTAGATAGTTCTTCAAGGCTTATTCTACGTCTACCTATAGCAGGATCATTAATCCAGGCATTTTCTTTATTAATTCTTTCTAGTACTACAAAATGCTTAAAGTCCCAATGTAAAATAGCAGGCCCATTATCTGTTGTTAATTTAGCTAGCCCTTTTTTAAAAATATTACACTCAAAACCAAGCTCTTCTGCTGCATCAACTATATTCTTTATACTTGCTCCATCACGTGTTACTCCACACAGTCGTCGCATTGTCAAAGCAGGCAAACAAACATCATAAACTTCTAGAATAATGCTTAAACAGACAGCTCCACATTCTGCAGTATGTGCTTGGATTTTTGTTGGTGTTCTGGTTGATTCAAATTTCATATTAATATCAACGTACAGAGCTTAAGGTAGATGGACTTAAGACAATAGTATGATCAACCAATTCTTGTATATGTTCACGATGAGAAACAATAAAAATTATTTTAAACCGCTTACGGATAAACTCAAATATAGTTTTTTCATAGTCAACTGGCAACCCAGAAGTTGCCTCATCTAAAATTAATATTTCTGCTGACTTCAATAAAGTCTGTGCCAATATTATCCGCTGTTTTTCACCTGTAGAAAAAGTTGAGTTAACACCTGATATTGGTGTATTTAAACCAAGAGGTAATTCCTGTATTTTACGAGCTAATTGAACTTGCTCAAGACACTCCCAAATTGGTTGCGTTTTGCCATCACCAAATAGCACTAAGTTATCTTTTAATGTTCCAGGTATTAACTGAGTATGTTGTGAAACATAGCTAAATATACGTCTTCGCTCTGAAATAGAAAATTGAAATGGATCTGCACCAAATACTTGAATTTCACCTGCTTTAGGTTTTTCCAGCCCAATTAAACAACGAAGCAAAGTACTTTTCCCGCCTCCAGAAGGTCCAGTTACTTGTATCATCGAGCCTTTTTCAAAATGAAAGCAGCCATCTATAGGTGATTTTATTTGACAACCATGAGGTAATACTAGGCTTCTTGCACTTACTTCAGGAATATTACTACAAACAATATTGTCATTTTTTTCATGTTCCTGATCAATTCTCTCATGTAGTGACTTTGACGCACTTAAATCAACTTTTAGCTCAAAAACTGTTGCTATAATATTAGCCACTTTAGGGATAATCTGTGATATAGCACCAGTCAAATGAAATATTAAAAAGGCTATAGCAATAGTAATTGTGCTTGCTTGCTCTTTTGCTAAGCTATGCCATAACGCGAACGTAATAGCAATGATTGCTATCATTTGAATAATTTTCTCAGTAAGGCTTTGAGACTCTGCTGCTAAGAGCCCAATTTTATCAAGATGCCAACCTCTTTCGACTAAACTAATAGCTCTCGCTCTCCATTGCTTAAATATACTGTTCATATTTCCATAAAAAGCTAATCTTTTGATATTTGTGACTATATCAAAAACAAAGTTTGTAAGATCTGCATTGTCCAGATTTATCTCAACTGACTTCTTTCTTGTATAAATTCTGGTTATAGTTAATACGATTGATCCTACTAAAGAGATTCCCAGGATAATATAGATTAGCGTTGAAGGTAAACGCATGAATAATAAAATCATAGTAGGAATTAAACCTATTAAACCTATCAACTGGCCAAATACACCAAATAACTGTTGACATACTCCTACTAAAATACTTCCAAGATTTAATACCCTTTCAATGCTACTTGTCCTAAAATGAGATGGATGTAGGCCCAAAATAATAGAGAGCTTTAATAATTCAAGGCGCTCTTCTAATATATTTCCCATAAATAGATCCGCACGTGCTGAAACAAAAGACAGCAGTAGTGAACAAACTGATATACCAGTAATAAGCCATACAATCTGCTGTAAGCTATCCAGGGCAAGTTGCGGAACAACTCTGGATATAATCAGAAAATTAGTTAAAAATAATGCGAATCCTAACAAAGCTAACAGTAGCTGTATTATTGCAGACTGCCTAATCAAATGCAAAATAGGCTGATACACAAAACGTGTAATATTGATTAATGAAAATGAAGCATCAGATGGATAAAATTCATACAATATATAAAGTTTATCTATATCATGCCACTCTTCATCAGAAAACTCTCGCACTTTTTCTTTGTTAACTACTAATGCTTCAGCTTTATCTTTGCGAATTAAACTAGGCTTAAACTTGACTAGTAGAATTTCATTGCTAGACTTTTTATAAGCAAGACAAATTTGAAAGTTCTTTCTTGCTTTGTCTTGCTCTTTTGCTTCTACAGACAGGATATTTAATTGGACATCAAGAAAATCTTTAAACAAGTCAACATCATCAAACCTAAAATCTTCATCCATTTCAATATGTTGAGTTTGGTATGTAACATCTTTTAAAAAGTCACGGAGGATTACAGAATTCATTCAACAACTCTCTTGACCTAAGGGCACCTCTAAGGTAAACAATCATTAAAATTTCCCTTAAATAGCATTTGCTGTTTTTATTGGATATTTTTCTTTAGAAAACAACTCCAATGCAGGCCAAAACATCCAATCAATTGCAGGACAACTGAATATATTCTGTTGTTGAGATAAATGTAATACAAAATGATTGCTTTGGTAATGGTTTAATAGTGCATGACTTAGCTTAAGTCTATTAGCCAACTTGTCCGCAAATGAAAATGCTCTTACAAGGTAACTATCACTAGTTGCATCCGTTAACATTAAATATCTATCTGTATCTGCCAATTTACTCTTCTTTGGAAACAAAGCTGGACTCATATCACCAAAATAGACAACTATGGTATCATCTGTTATTTCTTCTATGAGATTACGATACCAGTTATCTTCAAATGCAATCAAGACAACTTCTACTTGATGTATTTCTCCAAGATAAGTGCGAATACACTCTAGACGATGTTCAACTTCGGTATGGCGTCTTAGCAATACTGCTTTTTTAATACCCAGCTGTTTTGCTACCATAGATATAAGCATAGGAATAAGGGAAAATATCCATCGATGATGAAATGTCTCTAATAATATAGGCGTTGATTTATCTATTAATTCCTGATCTATTTGAATATAAACATTTTTTTCTATAGAGCTTAAATAAGAGAACTGATGCTGCTTATTCAAGCCTTTCAAAAATATAGGCTCATAAAAATATTCTACAAGGTTTCTTATAGCTTGCATATCTATACAACAATCATTTTCTTGATGGTTTAAAAGGCGTAAAATAGACCAATTAGGCAGTCGTTCAAAATCTACACTATTATTTTGGAAGTATTGTCGCAACTCTGCTATTTGAAAATAATCGCTAGAACTTTTTAAGTACTCATATAAAAATATATCTAATCGTTGTTGGTACTTATCTTCTAATTGGTATATATCCAGCATACTATTTTATTCACAAACTGATTATTTTATTATTAAGCCATTAAACAAATGGTTCAACAAAAATAGGGAATAGTAGTTTAATCGGCGCAATTTCTTTGATAATAATTCTACTTGTAGTTGTTGTCCCTACTTTGAGTGGTTTTTTCGGTGGAATCCCATTCCAAATTGGTAATCCTGTCTTATCTCTATCAAGTTTAACTACTACTGCAACGCCTTTTACTTTATCTGCAACTAACTTTCCAAGCTCTAGATTACCTATCAGCCCTTCAAGCTCAATAGACGTACTATTATACTCACTAACTTGAGTAATTTTACCTTTCAATCTACCTGCCTGTAGTCCTTTGATAAAGTCAGGTCTGATAAAGGCTTTAGCCTCATTCTCAATTTTTTTTGCATCACCTGTAGATACAAAAGCAATATTGACGAGCTCACTTCTCTCCCATCCATCAGAAATTGGAATCAACATAGCATAAACAGGTAAACCTTCACTATCCTCTAGTTCTGCCTGATATATTCTTAATTGATTTATTTCCTTAGCAAGTCTATTTTGTATATCTATAACAAAACGATTTTCTTGCCCTGTTATTTCAACTTTATTTGCCTTAAATAAATTTTTTATTGCCTTTTTTAACTGACTTTCCAGGTAGCTCCTGCTATTTACTTCACTAGTTATTTTTATTAATCTTCGCACCCCATTAAATTCTAGTTTAATAACTCCTTGCTTTAGTTTTTCTGAGTGTACAAAAAGCAACCTACTATGCTGTGGAGTCAATCCAATCAAAGCAACCGGTGTTGCTGACTTTACATAACTGCCAGGACTTTTATTCATTGCTATAATATCACCATCATATGGGGATATAACATGCTCATTAAGCCATAAAGCTTGTTCCGCATTGACAAGTTCTAGTTTATGTTTTACCAGGGATTTTCTGATTTCTTTTACTTCACTCTGATACTTCTCTTTTTGCTTTTCAATTTGATTACGTATATTGATAATTTCATTCTTTTCCTTTTTTATATTGCTTGCTACTTCTAACTGCTCTAGATTTAGCCTCTGTTCTTCAACACCAATGTATTGTTTCTTTACTGATAGTTCATCAAGATTTTTTGAAAGGTTTCTTCGTGCTACACGTCGCTTAGTTACAGCATCTAATGAAGTTAAACCAGACTGTAATAATTTTTCTGAACCAGCTACTATACGCTTATGATCATTAATCAGTGATTTAACTTCCTTTTGCTCTTGCTTTAACGTTAAGTGCTGCTCAGATACATAAGATGCAATAATGTTCTTAAATTTTTTTTCTATCTCGATCATTTCAGCTATTCTAGATTCATGCAAGCTAATTTGATTATTAAGCTTATTTATTTGCCTTTCAAGTTGCTTTTTTAATATCGTTTTTCGATAGTTTTGTGCTTCTGCATAAACTCGATACTCAGAACGCTTTGCAATAAAATCTGCCGTAGCTTCTACATTTTCTAACTCCATTATGACATCGCCTGCTTTTACCTGGCGATTTTTTGTTAAGTAACGTTGCTTGACAAGCCCTGCACCAGAAGTCAAAACATCTCTCACACCACCCTGTGCTACTATAATTCCTTTTGCTTCAATTGAAATAGGTAATCGGGCAAAAAAACCCCAACTCAATGCAAAAAATACTATTAACAAACAAGTGATAGTAAATGGCCAAAAAAAAGGGGAATACCTTAACGGAATTCTCAGCTCTAAGGCATCCTTTTCCTTAGCATGCTGTAGTGATTTTTTTCGGAAAATACGTTTCATAGTCTAATAGCCAATTCGAATCGTTTTTAGGGGAGGCCGTCGAGCGATGAAGCCCTATGAGTTTATATTAATAAATGATTAGGGTGAAGCGCGACGACAACAAACCATAAAAATTATTCGCGAAGGGTATTTTCTATTATTCTGATTGGCATAGTTTCTTCTCCTTTTTGAATCGTTTCTGGCGTAATCACTAATCCCGTATTATTTTTAATTTTATCAATAACAATTTGTTGAGAGTATTTTAAGGATTCTGCACTATGCCTTTCTCCTGACTGTTTTGCTGAAGCCGTTGCCTGACCTGCCAGCCAGTCATCATCTGTCACAAAACCAAGTGACTTTGCTCTGGAAAATAAATATTCAGCTGTATTCCATTTCCAATCAGGGCAAGGTAAAGCATTATCATCTCCTGATCCGTAGTAGACATAGCGATGAGGACAAAACCCTCCACACATTGGCAAAATCGAGCAGTTACTACAGACAGGATTATCAAAAGGTGACCAATTTTCCCATAATTGAGAGTTAACTGTTACATTGGAGTTTGTGTGGTCAAATATTGTACCAATGCGTTTTGAAGGGTCATGTGCTGTCTCCCAACATTTATGTAAATCACCATTTGGGCTAATTACATAACCACCTTCATGCGCAGCCACACACATTCCTAATATCCCAGTAGGTGCAGTGACAACACTTGATAAACCGGCTTCTGTTGCTCGCGCTCTAAGTTTAATCAGTCGCTCATTAAATTCTTGTTTAGAAAGCGACTCATTAAATGCTGTGCCACTTTCTGCGGTAGATGCTTCTATTGGTGCAAAATAAACACTAAACTGACCGTATTGAGAATAGCCTTCTTCTGTTAGATAAGTCAGCAGCTTTTCTGCGCTAACTAAATTCTCCTGGCCAACATTGACTCGTACAGCAATAGCAAATGGTGTTTCTTCCATTACTGCACGAATATTTTGCATAATTTCTTTAAAGCTTCCACGTCCAGATAGTAGTGGCCTTTGTTTATCGTGAACTTCTTCCATACCATCAATGGTCACTTGAGCATAAGTACAACGCCGATCAAATAGCTTTTGTGCTACTTTAGGGGTTAGAAAAAATCCATTAGTTACGATTCCTGAATTATAGTTAATCGAACTTTCATCACATAGCTTGATTATTTTATCAGAGAGTTCAAATATAGTTTCACGCCCCATAAGAGGCTCACCACCATACCATGTAATAGATAAATTACTTAACTCTTGTTTTTTACTTTCTATAAATTGATAAATGGCATCTGGTACTTTTTCATCAATTTTACGCAAGTCTTTATTTAAGCCTTGAAAGCAATAACCACATGCAAAGTTACACGCCATTGTCGGAGCAACTGTTAGCATTAATGTAGATTTATCTTGGCGCTCTTTAAAATAGTTAGTTTTTACAGCTTCGATTTCATCAAACTCTGCATCAACCAAAAAACCAGAGGATGTTAATGTAGACTCTAATTGTCGGTTTAATTTAACTGAATAATCTTTTTCCACTAGCTTGAGCTTTTCGCAATAATGACTCCACTGCTGATGTTCATCAGAATCTAACAACACTAAGTGCCTGTTAACTGAGTTAAATAGGAGTGCTCTACCTTTTGCAATTGGTATTACAATATTATATCGAGATGGTTTAATTTCAATATCAATTAGTTCATTACCAGCAACCTGCTCAGTTTCTACTGGTTTAATACGAAATAAGCGTTCCCTGTTCTGCAAAGCTAGCTGTTTTATGGCTGCCTTCTTTTCCTGTTTCGATAGGTGGCTAAAACGACTCATATAGAAATTAGCTCCCCTTTTTCAGGACCTGTTTTTGTATTTTTTAATTCTTTATAAAATGTTTTTATCTTTCTCAAAGCCCCTCTCCAAAAAGGAGAGGGGCTTTGCCATTAGTTACATGTAGTTATCCTTAGCAAGAAGGTAAAAATGGAATGATGTTGACCGGACAGACATCGCCTGCACAAGGTAAAATACCCAAATCCACTCCACAGGCTTTACCAGCACAAGCCGTATTAGCGATCCCGACCCCTGATGCTTTACCACCACAGGCACTGGCGTTCGCCGCACACCCTGTTACTGCAGAAACATTACCAGCACAAGCACTGGCATTCACTGCACAGCCCGACACGACCGAACCATTACCAGCACAAACGCCTGCATTACCACCACAAGCACCGGCAACACCGACTTTTCCATAGCAGCCTGTGTAGTTTTGGCCACAGGCACCAACAACTGAAGCGTTATTGACACAACCACTGGCATTGGCTGCACAAGCGCTACCGACAGAGGCATTTGCTGCACAAGCACTTGCATTGGCCGCGCAACCTGTACCTGCACCAGCATTCGCGGCACAAGCACTAGCATTACCTACACATCCACTTCCTGCACTGGCATTTGCAGCACAAGCATGGGCACTGCTATTACCACCATAGATGCCATATTGCTCTACTTCATCAGGCGAAAGGAGTACTTCTTCATACTCATCATCCTCTTCTAATACCTGATCAGAAATTTCAAGCAGTAAGCCCCTGCAGTAAGCCAGGAAAATATCTGGTGCAATTTCAAAGCTAAGCACTTGCTCGCCCGTAAATCCTGTTTCAGGTAAACCATCAAATGTGGCAAGTCTTCCATTTATTGCAGTAAGACAGTAATCACCAATGCCTGTTATGCGTATCCCCACATAATCAAACTGGTGCATTTTTTTAATATCAAGGCATTTTGGTAATAGATCATGTATCACGACATTGAATACATCTTTAGTCGTATCAATCTGAAACCTCATTTCAGCTGCTTCTAAAATAACATCCTCAGAAAGATGTATACTAGAAGCAAAAGTTAAAAACGCATCTGAGTTTTTTAACTTGTCGCCACTTAGCTCAACCACCTCCTCAGCTGTTAGACATAGCATTCGATTTGAATCGACTACTAACATTCTAGCTCCTCCTAAATTATGGAACACTATAATTTGGAAAAGATGCTTAAGGGCATCTTTGGTTTATGCATTACCTGAATGCATTTTGTATAACTGGGCGATTTGTATTGGCAAATTTATTATTCATTGGCGGAAAAACAAATTTAAAATCATTTCAATTTACACTTACGGCAGTGTGTTTTTTGCAATTATTATTTACTATATAGATATTAGCCCCTCAATTACTAACAAATGCATAAGCCCAGCCTTAATTAAATACATTTAATATTCAGACATTATCTTCTGCATAAGCATATAAATACAGCATACAAAACTATCCATCATTAATTAGCATTATTTAAATTAGAGTTTGTTATTCTTTAATCGTTAACTTGTTTTTCAAAAATCCTATACGCTTTCACAGGACAAGTAAAGATAAGGGATTATCACAATATGATCTATTATTAAATAAAGCTATTACTTTTATTCTTGTAACAACTATATGAATATACAAATTAAAACACTTGTTTTGCTCTATCAATACTCGTTATATGCACTTTCAATAAAATATTTAAATAACCGACAACTTATACCTCAATACGAAATATTTTAGCTATTAACATAGGATGATGAAGCTTCATGATCCTATGTTAATAGCAGGTGATTGAATTGATGATAACAAAACCTAGAAGTCATTCATGAGCAGGTATATTTAATCTGTTTTTCATGATTCATTATAGTTATTTAAACACCTATATATTTTTTGGTTATAAAATTACTCATACATAAGCATATATACCATATAAAATTATTTAACTTACTGTTTTATATGAATTATATTGAACAAATAGATTTTAATTAATTACTTAATCAACCTAAAAATTTTGTTTCTGCTATCAAAGATGATAAAAATATTGCTCAAAATCAAAACAGCAAAAAACAAATCCAAATAAATTTAGGCTCTATCCAAGTTCAGTTGATAGAAAAAGGGGAGAGATAAAAAACTATTAATAATAATCTTTAAAAGCCATATTCGAATAGCAATTCAACTCAACTTCTCATATACGCTATTACTATTCATAACAGGGAGACTCTTATGTTAAACGACAAAAAATTAAATAAAGAGAATGAGCCAGAGGTAATTTGTCCTAACTGTTCAAGTCCAGTAAATAAAATTGATTTCGAAATTATTGGCTGCCCTGCTTGTCATTTTAAAAGCAATATTAGTAAAGATGCTCCCAGCTGGGAATTAGAACCAATGGAATCATCAGACTCCTTTGTTGAAGGTAAAGATACTTGGTTTAATAAATAGACTAACTAGAATATTATTTAAATAATGATAATTTTCTAAAAAATGACTGCCTATAGAATTAGAGACGAAATGTCATTAAAAAGTAGTCATAAGTATTTTATTAACAGATATAAAAGCTCTGACTATTATGATTTTATTTTCTAGCAAGCCTTGGTGTCTCTGATGGTTTGATTAAATTATTTTTATATCAACCAAAGCACCCGACTCATCATAGGTAAAGTCATATTGAGCCTGAGTAGTTACCAGAGAAGTGATTTTACCTTCCTCATCACGTGCTAACTTAAGTAAAGAAAAACTAATTTTTTCACTAGCAAAGTCAAATGCAATCGCTTTTGTCTTGCCTTCACTCAGCAGTTCAGCAACTCTAAACAACTGTTTTATAGCACCTGTCTGACCATTCTGCCAAGATTCTACAGCATTAGCTAATGTTTGATGAGTAGCAAACAGCCAACTACTGATAGAGCTTGCCAACTCTCCATCTACAACGACAGTTTGACCTAGTTTGGTTTTATTTTGAGCATTAGCAGCCTGTCTTTTCGCTAACTCTTTACCCAATTCTGCTAATAATAGCTGTAAAAAATGTTGCCTAGCAGCAACACTACTCATAGCCGGGCGCTTCACAACCAGGTCACTATTAACCGATGTCAGCTTAGGCAATCCGGCTGTATTGGTATCATATTTGGTAATACTCTCATGGCTACTCACAACATTGTTTTTGGTCAACAGAGAGTGCTGGCTTCGAATATGAATAAAACGAATATTGAGTAGCTGCTTTGGTAACTTCGCAACTAGTTGACTGATTTGCTTTACTTCATGGTCTAGTAGTTGGTTATTATCAAGAAGCAGCAGACCATAGTTTTCTAGTAGCTTTTGTCGCCTACCATCCCAATGGCCCAACAATTCATTAGGTACTTGGCCTTGGTTAGCATCTAGGTAATTAACAGCCAACTGCTGTTTTATATGTGGCCACCAGTGATAGTTATTGTCTCTTATTGGTGCATCAACTAAAGGCACTTGTTGCCATATGTATTGATAAACTCGCCGTAAATTAATAGCAATTGCCTCAGTTTGACTGTATTGATTCAAAAACGCCAATTGATTAAAAAACGACCTTGCCTCTTCAGGGTTCTGCTCAAACCATTCAGCTAACTGTTGGCCCTGCTCATCAAATGGTTTCAACAATTTGTTCGCCAAAACTTCTGCTAAGGCTGGATTAACCTTTTGGCGAATATCTTGGTATTTTTCAGAAAACGCAAAACCTAAATAGCCAAAATAAACCTTCAAGTGGTCAGTAAAAGCCTGGTGTTGAAAAAAATCTTTAAAAAATTTACTGTAATCTTCTCTTGCATAGCTGTTTTGCCGAAAAATTTTGAAAGCACTACTCGCATCGGCCTGACTCCAACCTTTTGAGAGTGTCTCAAGATTCTTTGTTAACGTGTTTTGGTCTGGCTCGGATAAGTCTGCATAACTTGGACCTCCATATAAGACAGTAGCCAAAACAGCCATGATGCTCCAGCGTAAAATGGGTTTCATCACTGCATACCTTGGTTCATACAAGTTTCTGCAGTATAGAATAAAAGCTCAGCTCAGTAGGTTCCGTGACTGTTATCCTATTTTACAGTTGAAAATATATTAGAAAGGAACTCTATGAATTATATTCAATACAAATATGAAAACAGATCGCATCCAAATCGCTAACAGCTTTTACTAATCGCGCATGACTAAATTTGATTATACGAAAGAAGTTGTGTGGCTGAACCATGTTTGAATAACTGTTTTAGTTTTATGTAGACAAATACTAAAATGGTCTTAAGCTTAAGTTCACTCAAAAGACCAGGATAATAGTTAATAAAAAATATCGAACATTCAAAAACTTTCTTATCGTTTTTTACTAAACGCATCCGTTTATAAAAAAGCCCTCCGTAGTCTCTTCTACTTTTGAGACTAATCAGGAGGGCTGTTAGCTTAATATTTTCTAGATGTTCCTAAAAACATCTGGTAACTGATAGGCAAGTTATTGATAGTTTTCAGGAAATAATTCGCGTTCTACTAACTCCATAAAAATATGGATGACTTTAATGTGCAACTCCTGCACCCGGTCAGCAAATTGCCCACCTGGTGTACAGATGTGGATGTCTGCTAGGTCACCTAACGTACAATTAGCTTTTCCTGTCATCCCAATTACCGTTACTCCCTTTTGTTTGGCTACTTCTGCTGCTGCAATAATATTCTTGCTGGTACCACTGGTACTAATCGCCAGTAAAGTGTCTCCTGCACGAGCATGGCTGTCTACATAACGAGCAAACACATGTTCATAACCAAAGTCATTTGATACACAACTTAGGTGACTAGGATCACTGATAGCAACGGCTGGTAAACCTCTACGGTTAAGTCGATAACGCCCTGACAACTCTTCTGCAAAGTGCATAGCATCACACATTGAGCCACCATTACCACAACTGTATACATGCCCACCCTGTTTAAAGGTGGCTGTTAATGCTGCTGCTGCTTTAGTGATTTGCTCGATCATCGCCTCATTAGACAACAAATTGTCCAGAGCCTGTTTTGCTTCAGTTAATGCCGCAAGAACGTGCGATTGCATAAACACTCCCATAGTATTGATTGCAACGTAGTGTAGCTGCATTGTAGGCCGTTTGATCAAGAATGTCTAAAGCCCAAGTTACAGAGATTCACACCCTCTCACTCCCACAAAAAGTAACAGCACACTTACTTATTTAAACTTATTTTCTGCACACAAAAAAATAAGGCCATGTTCCACTTATAATACATAAACCGTACAATAAGCCATTTCATTTCTAAGGTTTAACTTTAAAAGGAATTTGATAGTGAAGGAAAAAAATTTAACAGCGACCACTACTCTTTTTGTTACTGTTTTTTTATTTAACCCTGCATTAGCCAATAAGATAGATTTCACTAAAATCACGGCTAGCCAGGAAACCCGTACATTTTTCGATGATAAATGGGACAATGAGTCAGATGCTGATGATCCAACTGTGTGGGTTAACCCCCACGATAGTGCTAAAAGTTTAATTATTGGTACATTAAAACAAGGGGGGTTAGCCGTTTTTAATTTACAAGGAAAAATGATTCAACAAATCATTCCAGAGCAGAATCAAGTTACTGGTTTACAAGGCCGCTATAACAACGTCGATATTTTAACTGGTTATTTACTAGAAGATAGTCAAATGGATTTAGCCGTTGTTACTGACAGAGGGACGGATAAATTAAAAATATTTTCAATTAATTATCAAGGTGAAAGCAAACCTGTATTAACAGATATTACATCGAATAGCGCTCCTATGTTATTTAGTCGATCAGTGGATGATGTAAAAGCTAAGAAAACTGCATATGGGTTAGCCGTTCACTATAATCAGAAACAGCAACAAGGTATAGGCTTTGTTACCCAGGCAAATCATACTAAAATAGCCCAAATTAATTTTTATACCACACCAGCAGGTAAAATAAGCTACACAGTTAGTGCATACCATTTATTACCATCAAATTTTAATACAGAAAGCGATCCTCATTGGTCGCCATGCCAAGAAGAAGATGGAGACCAACCTCAACTGGAAGGGTTGGTTATAGACTCTCAACGACAGTTGCTTTATGCCAGTCAAGAACAAGTAGGCATTTGGCAAATTCCTTATCAAACACATTCACTTACTACAAAACCAAGTTTACCAGTCCTCATTGATACTGTTGCTAGTTTTGGGGTGCCCTATAAACGTATCTGGGATCCTATTGAAGAAGAATATCAATGCCACTGGCTTAACTCCCTCCCCCAAGACGCTCACTTAAAGGCTGATGTCGAAGGGCTTGCTTTATACCAACCACAGCAAGGACAGCAATATTTGATTGCATCAAGCCAGGGAGATGATCACTATGCTGTCTACCAGCTTAATCATCAGCCTATAAACCCTAAGTTCATTGGCCGCTTTCAAATTAACAAGGGATTAGTGGATGGCACGAGTCATACTGACGGTATAGCAATAACGACTCAAGCAATTGGTGATCAATACCCAC
Source organism: Spartinivicinus poritis (assembly GCF_028858535.1). NCBI lineage: Bacteria > Pseudomonadati > Pseudomonadota > Gammaproteobacteria > Oceanospirillales > Zooshikellaceae > Spartinivicinus > Spartinivicinus poritis. The sequence goes on along the minus strand of NZ_JAPMOU010000006.1, from coordinate 172,658 downwards.
ATGGTCTAATGGTCGTGCAAGATGGTGATGATGAACCAATAAGCTTTAATTCAAAAGGTAAACAGCGGGATAAAACAAACTTTAAGTTTGTTTCATGGGAAAAAATAAAGCGTTATTTAGGACTTTAGTTGATTAGTTTTTTCTTTCTACGACTGCTTTTTACCAGCGATGAAGTTGACTATAACAGCAGCTATTATCAAGCCCAAAAAGCTGGCCAACAGATCTAACAATGAAAAAGTTCTGGTTGAGAAAAACTGCTGGGTGACTTCTTCCAGCGCTATTACCAACCCAAGAATAGCAGTAGTAATCACTATTTTTCGGGTTGGCCTACCCACTAAAGTACTAACAACGGCTAGGTTAACAAAAAAACTTAATGTCCCCATCAGCAGTATATGGCCTACTTTATCTCCTCCAGGGAAGTTATATAAGGCCTTTATTTCTGCTGGTAGTTGTCCTTTGCTTGCTAAAATTACAATCGTTGCAACTACTAATACTGCAATCAACCCCAACCATTTCATTACTAATTACTCTATAACACAAGTTCATAAAAACAAGTATTATAGCATTAAATTAAACCATACAAGTCACGATTTATTTTTAGGTATTATAAACTTTTACTATGTTCTCCATGAGAGTAAATCAACAGGTATAATAGTTTTTATATTCACTCCTAAGCCGATTTTTGTTGTTTATGCTGTGAAGCCACTTGACGATGAACGGCCAAATAAGAAGGTGCAGTAGATACTGGTAGTTTATAGACAAACTGCTTTCTTGCTTGATGAAAGGTGCTTTCTGGAAACATAAAACATTGCCACATTTTTGCTTCTTCTTCCTCTCGGTACTGCTTTAGTGGCTTTAATTGTTGATTTAAACGAAGCAACTGTTGTTTACGTAAAAGAAGCTGTTTCACAGTTTTCTTATGACTGTACCACTCACAAACCTTATGTAGACTACGTAAAAAATTTTTTGGCTGAGAAGGCAATTCTTCATCAGCTAGGCCTATACTCACCGCTTCTGTAGCCAGCAATGGAAGACAGTTTGCCATTAACTTACTAGCCTGCTGCTCACCCACTCGCAAAGGCAGGCTAAAGCTCCAATATTCAGAGCCATATAGGCCCATATGCTGATAATAAGGTGATACTATTACACCCTCTCGCATTAATACTTTGTCACAGGCAAGTGCTAACATCACACCACCCGCAGCTGCATTTTCTTTTAAAGCTGCTATTGTTAGTTTGTTTTCTGTTGTTAGAATAGCTTCTACTAAATCATTTATTTGCTTTAAGTTTTCCCAAGCTTCCAAACCAGGTTTAGGACTGCTTTCAATCGTATTAAGGTTAATACCGTTTGACCAAAAATCACTCCCTCCCATTAAAACAAGGACTTGAGTTGGTCTTTCCAAAGCTGCCCGATAGGCTTTTAATAAACGGTAACATTGCTCTGTACTCATTGCTCCATTATAAAAATTAAAATGCAAATAACCTACTTGGGCATATTCCTCATAATAAATTTCCTGCCATGTAGCAGGGTCAAGATCTGGTAATACCTGATCAAATAACTCTGGCGTCTGTTGTAACTGATTCGCTAAATATTCTGCTGCAGGTAGTTTAATCTTGGGTTCAACTGAGTCAGCTTGCTTTAAATGGGTTATCCAAATAGCACCATCTCGGGTAGCCCGACAAATTGCCTGATTTTTTTGCGCAATGATTTCTCCAGGCTGAGCAGTTCTGATGTTATTCAGCGCTTGCTCTTGATAAGCATTAAATAAGTAGTAAGCTTTTCCATTAATCAAATCTTTTACACCAGGAAAGCTTTCTGCCGCATGAAGTTTAGCTAATATTTCAGTGGTACTATCTCGCTGCCAATCAATACTCCGCTGGCTTTGTTTCATTAATGGCTGCCAACCCCCTTTTACATCAGGTTTGGTATAGTCCAAAGGCTCTGGGTTATGTGTTTTTGCTTCTAACTGCTCAAGAGCCGTTAAAATTAACTCGACAGCCGCTTCAGTGACTTGGTGGCGATAAGTTGTTGATTTGTTAGCTGCTGGCAGCTTGAGTGACTTGCTTCCCCATATATTGCCTGCGTCATACTCCTCTGCAGCCTCAATTAATGTTACTCCCCAATAGCTCTTTTGTTGGTAAATTGCCCAATCGAGTGCTGATGGCCCTCGATCACCTTTAATTCCGGGATGAACAATCCAACAAAGGTAGTGCTGCCAAATTGAGCTAGGTATTGCCTGTTTTAAAAAAGGGCAAATAACCAGTTCAGGCTCAAACAAAGCCACAGCTTCTTCCATTTGCTGTTCAGTGCTAGCATATTCTACTGATACCCAATAGTTTCTTAGCCGAAGTTCAGCGTAAACACGCTGACTTAAGCCGTTAAATGCAGACACTAATAGCAGTATTTTCATTACCTCGTCCTTGATGTTATACCTGGCTAAGTCCTTATTAAAGCTAACCTGGATATCTCATCGGTTATCCGGGCTTAAAGCTATTAAAAACTAAAGAATAAATGCGGTTGTTCGGTAAACCTAAACTTAACCTTATATAATTAAGTAATTTTTGATATACATCAATTAATAACAAACATAAGGCAGGATGCTCAATGAAAAAAACACAAGACGTATATTACAGTGACTACTTGCAACTCAATAAATTGCTTGATAGTCAGCACTTGCTAAGCAGTGATTTCAATGATACTGCTCATGATGAAATGCTGTTTATTATTACTCATCAAGCTTATGAACTCTGGTTCAAACAAATACTACACGAACTACGCACAATCCAAACCGTGTTCGAACAAAAACCTGTAGATGACAAACAACTAGGAGTAGCTACACATCGGCTGGAGCGTATCTTAGCCATACAGACCTTAATGATTGAACAAGTAAATGTACTTGAAACTATGACTCCTTTAGACTTTCTTGATTTTAGAGACTACTTAGTACCAGCATCTGGATTTCAAAGTGTACAGTTTAAAGAAATAGAAATTCGTTTTGGCCTAAAAAGCCGTTATCGCATTGCTTTTGACCAACAGAATTTTTATCGTCGACTCAAAACAGAGCATCAGGAATATTTAAAAAATCTTGAACTACAACCCAGCTTACTGGAGCAAATAGATCAATGGTTAGCTAGATTACCTTTTTTAAAATTTGGTGAGTTTAATTTTTGGCAAAGCTATCAACAAGCAGTTAATGACATGCTAAATCAAGATGAGCAAATCATTATCAACAATCCTCATTTAGGCGCAGATGAAAAAGACCAACAATTAAATAATCTTGCTGATACTCGTAATCAATTCAAGCAACTACTCGAACCCAAAGCCTATCAGTTGCAGTTTGATACTGGGTTTTATCGAATTAGTCAGGATGCTTTCTTAGCCGCCCTGTTTATTAGTCTATATAGAGATGAGCCGATGCTACAACAACCTTATAAGCTATTGACCTGCTTAATGGATATTGATGAACGCTTCTCCGCTTGGCGAACTCGTCATGCTCAAATGGCTTTACGTATGCTTGGTCGAAAAGTAGGCACTGGCGGCTCTTCTGGTCATGACTACCTTGCCAAAGCCGCTAGTGGCAATAAAGTGTTCACCGATTTATTTACGCTTTCTACTTTCTTGATACCAAGCTCAAGTAGGCCTGAATTACCAGACGCCATCAAGCAATCGCTTGGTTTTTACTTGTCTGGAGCAGAGTAGCCCTGATTCAAGGCTATCGAGTATATCCATTCCAAATTCTCACGTGAGCTGCTACTGTAAACCTTGATGTAGCAGCCTATCTTATTAGATATTAGTCATTTCCTACCTATTCATCTTTTCTTTGCTATTCTATTGCCAAATACCAAGTTGCAATTGAATTTAGTAACCAACTATTAAATAAATTGTCGTTGCGAAGTATTAGATGTATAAACATTGGTACCAACAATTTAACCAGTATCAATCTGATACCCTTTGGTTTACAGCCCATAGTCATCATTTTTGGCCAGATGTAACGCTACAGGCAATGATGCGCTACTGGCATGATTCTGCCAGGTTGGTTGATGATAAGTGGCAATATATTTTCTCTAGCATTATCCCCAAAGCACAACGACATATCAGTCGACTACTCAACTACCCCTATCCAGAGCAAATTACTTTTGCCCCGAATACTCACGAGCTATTAGTCAGATTAATTTCCTGCTTTCCTGCTAGAAAGAAACTAACAGTATTAACGACTGATAGTGAGTTTTATAGTTTTAGCCGACAACTAAAACGTTTGAATGAAGAAAAGTGGACTGATACTACGGTTGTTAGTACAGAGCCATTCAATGATTTTATTGAGCGATTCTGTCAAACTGCTAATACAAAAAAATATGACATCATTTTTTTCAGCCATACCTTTTTCAACTCTGGCTATGTTGTTCAGAATTTAAATGAAGTGATTGAAAAGCTATCTTCTCAATGCAGTTTACTCATTGTCGATGGCTATCATAGTTTTGCTGCCATACCTGTAGATTTATCTGAAATTGCAAATAGTGTGTTTTTTGTAGCTGGCGGCTATAAGTATGCACAGTCTGGAGAAGGCTGCTGCTTTTTACTCTCACCACCTAAATCTAACCAGTTGCGTCCATGGAATACAGGCTGGTTTGCAAACTTTTCACAACTGGAGGAAAGTGATTCATCAATGACGGGCTATGATACTCACGGCCAACGATTTGCTGGCGCTACTTTCGACCCCACCGGTATTTATAGGCTAAATGCAGTATTTGATTTATGGCAAGAGAGCAAACTCACCGTTGAAACGGTCCACCAGCATATATTTTCCCTACAACAAGCTTTTCTACAAGCAATCAGCACATCAAAACACCCTTTATTAAACTATCGTAACTTACTGTATATTCCTGAGTATGTTCATGGACATTTTTTAACATTCAAATTACCAGACCGGGAAGTATGCAAAAATCTATCAACAGCACTGACTAGCTTAAAAATCAAAGTAGACTGTAGGGATAACCGACTTCGATTTGGGTTTGGTTTACAACATGACTTAGAAGATATTAATCAGCTCCTTGCTAGATTAAAACGACTACCTATCGCTTAACAGGACTAGAGGGAAACGGAACAACTTCATCCATTTTCCCTCATTTTAAAATCCAGTAGAAAATAATGATTAGCGGTTTAGCCTGAACTTGTGGTACCCAATAAAATATTTGAGTTAAACAGCAGTTACAAACTAAGTGGTTTTTCGCTTACTTTCCAAAACTGCAAACAAACTGGAAGTATCCCAGCGGGAGCCACCCATCGCTTGCACTTCTGAATAAAACTGATCAACCAAAGCGGTCACAGGTAAGTGAGACTGGTTTCGACGAGCCTCATCTAAAACAATCCCAAGGTCTTTACGCATCCAATCTACAGCAAAACCATGATTATACTCACCAGCTAACATAGTTTGATACCGGTTTTCCATTTGCCAGGACTGAGCGGCTCCCTTAGAAATTACTTCGATAACTTCAGCAACATCTAACTCTGCACTTCTAGCAAAGTGCATACCCTCAGCTAAACCTTGCACTACGCCAGCAATACAAATTTGGTTAACCATTTTTGTTAGCTGTCCACAACCAATCCCCCCCATTAATTTCACAAACCTGGCATAACAATTGAGTAAAGGTAATATATCTGTAAACTGCTGTTTAACGCCTCCAACCATTATCGTTAACTGACCATTTTCAGCCCCTGCCTGCCCACCAGACACAGGCGCATCAAAGAAAACTACTTGTTTATGTTCTGCTTGTTGAGCTAACTCGCGCGCCACTTGAGCGGATGTCGTAGTATGATCAATAAAGATAGCGCCAGGTTTCATACCCGCAAAAGCCCCTTCCGCAGTTAAAGTCACCTGTCGTAAATCATCATCATTACCTACACAGCAACATACAATGTCAGCCTGCTTTACTGCTTCAGCAGGTGTTGCTGCATAGCTCCCCTGATACTCTTCACACCATGCTTTTGCTTTGCTTATGGTTCGATTGTATACCGTTACTTGATAACCGGCCTTAGCCAAGTGGCCTGCCATTGGAAAGCCCATCACGCCCAAACCAATAAATGCAATTTTCTGAGTCATATATCCCCCTAAAGTAGGTAACGCCTAGAATACTATTAGCTTCTATATTGTCTTAATAGATACAGTTTTTTGCTTTAGCTAGTGTACAGATGACTCATATGGATATTGTCAAGCCTGCATTTCATAGCTGTTCAATACTAAGAGCATTATGGTTAGCTCTTATTCACATCCCTTTTGTAATGGCCTCTAGTCATGCCACCGAAAAAGAAACCATTACCTGGTTTGCTGCTCATTGGCCACCCTTAATGATGTTAAAGGGAGAAGATAAGGGAACAGGCAGAGTTGATATGCGCCTACAACTCTATCAAGCTAACTTGCCCCTTTATAACCATAAAATACTTGAAATGAGTTGGGGGAGGTTTTGGCATGATATAAAAGCAGGCAAAAAAATCTGTAGCCCCATGCACTTAAAAAAACCCGATCGACTTAAAATTGCTTATTTTTCAACACCCGTCGATGTTGCTGTATCTCATCGGATTATAATGAAGAAAACTAATGCAGCTTTATTAAATAACTCTGCATCATACTCAATAATAAAGCTTATAACTGATAGAAGATTCAAAGGTATTGTTGAGAGCCAACGCTCCTACACCAAAGAACTTGATGAAATATTAGCTGAGCACGAAAAGAATAGTTACTTCCAAAAAATTACAATTGCAGCAGATAGTTTGTTTAAAATGCTTGATCATAACCGTATTAGCTACATTATAGAATATCCCTTTATTGCTGCTTATCATGGCAAGCAATACTTTAAAGATGTAAATGACTATGCCAGCATTCAAATTGATGAAATTACACCCTATTTCTTAGTCTATGCGGTTTGTCCTAGAAATGATTGGGGTAAACAAGTAATTTCAGATATTAATAATATGCTGAAAACTCTAATTCATCAGGCTGAATATCAGAAAATAATTTTTGAAAGCTGGCTAGATAAGAATGACTTAATTCAGATAAAAAAAGTTTACAGAAATCAAATTCTTAACCAAACTTAACTATTATGCTAAACCACCTGCAAAATAATAAGTCAACTATCTATTTTATAGGCATGTTTTTTATCCTCTTTTATTGTAAAACTGCCTACCCTAATCAATCTATTAAAGTTGTCGGCACCCCAGAAAAGCCCTTTCGTTACAGTGCGGCTAATGGTGAAATTATCGGCATTGATGCTGAAATTCTCAAGATTGTTTTCAATAAACTAGCTATAGCGAGTGAGTTTAGACTTATCAATGTTGGTTCCAGAATTATCAAATTTGCTCAAGAAGGAAAAGTAGACGTTGTCATGAGCTTTTCTCGAAAAGAGTCCAGAGAATCCTACCTCGTTTACCCCCAAATTGCCTATAAAGAATTTACTTGGAATTTTTTTATTCGTAAAGAAGACGAAAATAAAATAATATACAACAGTCTTCAAGATTTGTCAGGTTTGACCGTGGGTGCCACCCAAGACTGGGCTTATACACCAGAGTTCTGGCAAGCAGAGCTTAAGTTAGATATCGTTTCTAATAATGATTTACATATACCAAAACTATTCAAAAAACGAATCGATATTGTACCACTTAATACTTTTCCAACTCTTCTTATACTACAAGAGCAAGGGCTCATGAACCGCATTAGCTTCTTACCCAAACCACTAAAAGCAAAGCCCTACTACAATGCTTTCAGTCGAGCTTCTAAAAACCCTAATCTTAAAAAAGTGATTGATAATTATGACCCCATTGTTAAAAAGCTAATTGATAGTGGGGAAGTTAAAAAACTATATAAAAAACACTTAGGAATTGATCAGCTTTAGTTATTTAATACAATAATCTGGAATTAACTTTTAACTCCAGATTATTACACTATTTTTCAGACACTTCTTAAAAAAAGATTTTTTGTAAGTCCTTTATAAATCATCTTCTTTTTGATAACTCTTGTGCTGAAAATGCACCACTGTTCTTGGAGGAATAGTTGCTTCGATACGCACATCAGCTACTTTATAATTATCCAACTCAACTGCATAAGCTTTACGTAAGGATTTTAGAATCTGACTAATTACCAGTTCATCTTTAACTTCTTCCAGTAATTGTTGCCATTCTTTTTCAGTTAACTCCCTCACCTGAGCAAACTTTCCTGTCACCACTGGCACCAAGCTCATTTGCAAATACAAGTCGGTTAATTTAAACCCAGCTTTTTCTATTACCTGCATATTCTGATCAAGCGTTGCCAGTAACTGCTCTAACTGTTGATCTTTACTAGTATTTACCTGTTTAAGTTTTTCCTTCGCAACAGACAACTGCTCAGTTGTTTTTTGATGTACATCAGTGACAAAGTCATCAGCTGTTTTTTGTAGTGACTCCCATAACCCTTCTGATGCAGGCTGACCTACTTCACTGGCAAAAGCTGGTGTCAGTAAAAAACTGAAAACAGCAGACAAACAAAATCGGCGCACTAGCATTTTTAGAGGTGTCCTTGATGATAAGGTTGGGATAACTCATGTACTGCCTCTACAAATGCACCAGCATGTTCAGGCTTCACAAACTGATGAATTCCATGGCCTAAGTTAAATACATGCCCAGAGCCTGCTCCATAGGCCTTCAAAATAGTTGCTACTTCCTCTCTTATACGTTGAGGAGAAGCATATAAAACACAAGGATCCATGTTACCTTGCAACGCCACTTTATCGCCAATTCGTGCACGGGCACTACCTATTTCAGTCGTCCAATCCAAACCTACAGCCGTACAACCTGTCTCTGCTATTTGTTCAAGCCACTGGCCACCATTTTTAGTAAATAGAATAACTGGTATTGGCTGGCCATCTTGATTTTTAATTAAGCCATCGACAATTTGTTTCATATAGTTCAATGAAAACGTTTGGTAAGCAGCATGGCTGAGCACACCACCCCAGGTATCAAAAATTTGCACAGCCTGAGCACCTGCTTCAATTTGAGCATTTAAATAGGCAGTCACTGCTTGGGCCAGCTTTCCTAACAGCTGATGCATCACTTGAGGTTGATCATACAGCATCGCTTTAACAATCCGAAAATCCTTGGTACTACCACCTTCAACCATGTAGGTAGCCAACGTCCAGGGACTACCTGCAAAGCCAATCAAAGGTACCCGTCCATTCAGCTCTTGTCGGATAACCTTTACTGCATCCATAACATAGCCAAGATCAGCTAAAGGGTCAGGAACAGGCAAGGCATTTACATCTGCTTCCGTACGAACAGGCTTTTTAAAGCGAGGACCTTCCCCTTGCTCAAAATAAAGCCCCAAGCCCATAGCATCAGGCACTGTTAGTATATCGGAAAACAAAATAGCCGCATCAAGAGGAAAACGGTCTAATGGCTGCAAGGTAACTTCACAAGCCAACTGTGGATTTTGACATAAGGCCATAAAGTCCCCTGCGCTGCTTCTTGTCGCCTTATATTCCGGCAAATAGCGACCTGCTTGGCGCATCATCCAAACTGGGGTTACATCTACGGGTTGTTTAAGTAAAGCACGCAAGAAGCGATCATTTTTTAAAGCAGCCATCTGGAACCTGTCGTCTGTGTATCTTGCTAATTTGATAATAAAGCTATTACATTTACACCCTTCACAAAGGACGCATCAGAAACGATTTTAACAAAACTATAACAGATTCCTTATAGCCTCGCTTAACTTATCTTCAGGTAGCTTTTAAAAACTAATCGAACAATTTTCAACCAAAAATAGTTACCTGTACTCTGTAAAATGAACACAACTACATTCAGATCTATTTGATATATTCATCATTAGATGTTTAATTAATTTACAGTAGTCATCTTTTATCATTTTTCACAATCACACCATTTTATATGCTTTTATTAGACTAAAAACTGTATTTCTATTTTAATAAGATATTAAAAGCCTTCTCAGCTAACCTCAAGAGCCAAAGTTCAGTTAATATTTAAAAGCAATAAATACCACACAAGTCTTTTAATATTTATTTCTTTATGTTGAAATAAATTACAACTCTCATTTATTATGATCTGATAACTAATTGATTTATATGGATAAAAAATAGTGGCTCAGATATTGCTCCGCGATTAATGAACTAATTTCAAATGGTGGAGCACATGAAATCCATAAAAACTATTGCCTTGGTCACAGCCCTACTACCATTTACCCTAACAAATACGGCGCAAGCCGTGCCGGTTGATAAAGAGCTGGCTCTCGTAATTGATGTATCAAGCAGTATTGACGACACTGAATTTGCACTACAAATGAATGGTTATGCAGCAGCATTTAAAGACCCTGATGTTATCAATGCTATTCTAGCATTACCTAATGGTAATGGTATTGCAGCAGCAGCCTTTCCATTCGCTGCATTTGGTGCAGATGATCCAATGGCTCCTGCTAGCTATGAGTTAAATTCTACCCCTTGGTTTCATATAACAGATGCGATGAGCGCAATGGATTTTGCAAATGCAATTAGCGCAATCCCTAATGGAGATGCACAAGGTACTAATATTGCTGGTGGTGTCGATTCTGCAGTCAACTCTATGTTAAATAACGACTTTGAAGGCGATATGCTAATTGTTGATGTATCAACAGACGGCGTACAAAACCTGTTTAGAGATGGAGGGTTATGTATTGATATATTTAACCTTCCACCATCAGAAGAGGAGTTATTAGCCTGTTTAGCCGCATTTGACAGTGCAATTAATGGAGCAAGAGATGATGCTGATGGACAAGGAGTTATGATTAATGGTTTAGCTATTACTGACCTTCAAATGGCGCAAGACTATTTATCAGACCTGATCGATATTTTAGGCCAAGAAACAGTTGATATGCTAGGTTTACCTGAAAACTTGCAAGAATATTTAGAACTGCACTTAATTACTGAGGATGGATTTGTTCTTACAACTGAATTCGATGAAACACAATTCGCCGCAGCAGTTAAACAAAAGATATTAAATGAATTATCAACACCCAATGAACCAACTCCAATGCCAGAGCCTGGTACAGTAGGAATACTAGCAGTTTGTTTGTTAGGCTTATTTTTACAAAGAAGAAGACTGCAAGTTCAGGCACTATAAAAAAATAGCACTCTTCCTGAGTCAATTTAAATAAAAAAACTGTAGTTATTTACTGCAGTTTTTTTTAATTTCTAAACGGTTAACACCACCTTCCCTGCATGTTTACCATCTTCCATCAATTGATGGGCTTGTTTAGCTTCAGCCAATGGAAAAGTTGAGTAAATAACTGGCTTTACTGTACCTGAATTTAGCAATGGCCATACTTCTTGTTTTAATGCAGCTGTGATTTTTGCTTTATCCTTAACACTTCTTACCCTTAAGGTAGAGCCAGTAATAGTCAATCTTTTTGACATTATTTGCCATAGTGAAATTTCGCTAGTTGCACCATGTTGCATACCGATTTGTACCAACCGGCCTTCTACAGTTAAACAAGATAAGTTTCGTGAAAAATAATCACCACCCACCATATCTACAATTAAGTTAACGCCTTTATTTTCTGTAAGGTTTTTAATTTTTTCAACAAAGTCTTCTTCACGATAATTAATTGCAGCACTGGTACCCAGCTTTAAACATAAATCGCACTTTTCTTTAGTACCAGCAGTAACAAATACAGTAGCACCCTTTGCAATCGCTAGCTGAATAGCTGTGGTACCAATACCACTTGAGCCACCATGAATTAATAATGTTTCACCCGCTGTCAGTTGGCCTCGCTCAAATACATTATGCCAAACAGTAAAAAAAGTTTCGGGCAAAGCTGCAGCTTCTACCATGGAAAAATTTTTTGGAATCGGTAAGCATAAATCTGCTGCAGCTACTGCAAATTCTGCATAGCCACCTCCCGATAATAATGCACACACATTATCACCCACGTTCAGCTGGGTTACATGCTCGCCCACCTTAACTACTTCACCAGCCACTTCTAAACCAGGAATATCAGAAGCATCTGGTGGTGGTGGATATTTACCTTTTCTCTGTAATAAATCCGGGGCATTAATACCTGCGGCAGCTACTTTTATTAATACCTCTCCTGTTTTAGGTTCAGGAGTTGTTCTCTCAGCTATTGAGAGAACTTCAGGGCCTCCTGGGCTGGTGATTTCTACAGCTTTCATATTTCCAAATAATCCATTATTCCTTCTGCCGCTTGGCGCCCTTCCCAAATAGCAGTTACCACTAAATCAGATCCTCTAACCATATCACCACCAGCAAATATTTTAGGATTAGAAGTTTGGAATTTAAATTCAGTTTCTTCTTTAGCTATTACTTTACCAGATGAGTCTGTTTCAATTGTTATATCTTCAAACCAGTCTGCAGGGCTGGGCCTAAATCCAAAAGCAATTAATACTGCATCTGCCGGTAAAATTTCTTCACTACCTGGAATGGGCTCAGGGCTACGACGACCATTTTCATCCGGCTTTCCAAGACGAGTAGTAATCACTTTAACCCCTTTCACCTGGCTATCACCAACAATAGCAACAGGTTGACGGTTAAATAAAAACTCTACGCCTTCTTCTTTTGAGTTTGCTACTTCACGACGAGAGCCGGGCATATTTTCTTCATCACGCCGATAGGCACAAATCACAGAACGAGCCCCCTGGCGAATAGCCGTGCGGTTACAGTCCATTGCTGTATCACCACCGCCTAATACCACGACTTGCTTGCCACGCATATCAACAAACTCATCTGATGCTTTTTCTAACCCTAAACAACGATTCACGTTAGATATTAAATAGGGTAATGCTTCGTATACACCAGGTAACTCTTCGCCGGGAAAACCACCTTTCATATAGGTGTAAGTGCCCATACCCATAAAAATAGCATCATAATCATCCAACAGTTGTTGGATAGTGATATCTTTACCTACTTCAGTATTTAATTTAAATTCCATGCCCATTTTAGTAAAAACATCACGGCGTTTTTTAATAATATCTTTTTCCAATTTAAACTCTGGAATACCAAAAGTGAGTAACCCACCAATTTCCGGGTGGCGATCAAATATAACCGGTTTAACCCCATTACGTACTAACACATCTGCACAAGCTAAACCGGCGGGGCCTGCACCAATGACTGCCACTTTTTTATCAGTTTTAGCCACCTGAGATAAATCCGGCCGCCACCCCATAGCAAATGCAGTATCAGTAATATAACGTTCTACAGCACCAATAGTGACTGCACCAAAGCCATCATTTAAGGTGCAAGAGCCTTCACATAAACGATCTTGTGGGCACACCCGGCCACAAACTTCTGGCAAAGAATTGGTTTGATGGGAAAGTTCAGCTGCTTCAATAATATTCCCCTCAGCCACTAGTTTAAGCCAATTAGGAATATAATTATGAACCGGGCATTTCCATTCACAATAGGGATTACCACAAGCTAAGCAACGGTGGCTTTGTCCAGCCGCTTCACGGGGAGTATAACTATCGTAAATTTCTACAAATTGTTTTTTTCTAACTAAAATATCTTTTTTATCTGGGTCTGTCCGCCCCACATCAACAAACTGGAAGTTGTTATTTAATCGATCGCTCATTACCTGAAACCTCTTAAATTACTCGCTACACTCACATTATTTTTTGGTGTCTTAATTCACTTGGGAAGCAACAAGTACAGTTGTTAACTCCATTTGAGGCTGTCGCGAAAGTGCTTCAAATCAAGTCCCTTCTCCCCTGCGGGGAGAAGGTTAGGATGAGGGGTCCGCGTAGCGGTGGCTTTAAAGTAACTTCACCCTCACCCCAGCCCTCTCCCAGAGGGAGAGGGAGCTAAATACAACTTTTGTATCCCCCATGGGGAGGTAAAGGGACCTAGCTCCGAGCCTTTTCGCAACTTCCTCTCTTTTAATTAGTCCTCAGTTGGACACCTATTTATTACTCGGGACGGGTACGAATACTTGATAGCAACTGGTCTAAGTTCGCGGCTTTTGGTTTAACTAACCAGAACTTACCAACAAAGTCGTACATATCATCAAGTATGGTTTTACCCCATTCACTACCCGTCTCCGCTACATATTCCTCAATAATCGTGTAGAGATAGCTTTTGTATTGCTCCATCGCCTCCGTATCAATGCGATGAATTTCCACTAACTCATAGTTGTAGCGATCAAAAAAATGTCGATCTAAATCCAGCACATAAGCAAAGCCGCCGGTCATCCCTGCACCAAAGTTATGCCCAGCTTGCCCCAATACAGTTACAACACCCCCAGTCATATATTCACAACAGTGGTCGCCTGCTCCCTCCACTACGACATGAGCACCAGAGTTTCTTACCGCCAGCCGCTCACCCGCTCGACCAGCAGCAAATAATTTTCCTCCTGTAGCGCCGTATAAACAGGTATTCCCTATAATTGCGGTATCTTGAGATTTAAACTCACTTTGTTTTGGTGGCACAATCACCAACTTACCACCCGTCATTCCTTTGCCTACATAGTCATTGGCATCCCCTTCCAGGTACATATCAAGCCCACCAGCATTCCACACACCAAATGACTGGCCCGCTGTTCCTGTCAGCGTCAAGGTTACAGGGTTGTCAGCCATGCCCTGATTGCCATAGCGTTTGGCAATTTCCCCAGAAAGCCTAGCACCTATCGAGCGATCACAGTTACTTACTTGATATTGATATTCACCACCAGCCAGGTTTTCGATAGCAGGCAGAATATCCTGAACCATTCGTTCAGCCAGCTCACCGCGATCAAACGGATTATTATGTTCAACCAGGCAACGATGGGGCTTATCTTCAGGGATATGGCTATGATCCAAAATTGGCGATAAATCCAAGTGTTGCTGTTTAGGGGTAGTACCATCAGCGCTTATTAATAAATCTGTACGACCAATGACTTCATCTAGGCTGCGATAGCCCAGCTCAGCTAATAACTCCCTCACTTCCTGCGCCATATAAGTGAAAAAGTTAATCACCATATCCACTGTGCCAATAAAGTGATGATCACGCAGGTGCTTATCCTGAGTAGCCACCCCTGTGGCACAGTTATTCAAATGACAGATTCGCAAATATTTACAGCCCATTGCTACCATCGGAGTTGTTCCAAAGCCAAAGCTTTCAGCCCCTAGCATGGCTGCTTTAAGCACATCCAAACCCGTTTTCAAGCCACCATCAGTTTGGACTCTGACTTTGCCACGAAGGTCATTCGCTCTCAATGCTTGATGGGTTTCACTTAAACCAAGCTCCCAAGGTGAGCCTGCATAACGAATCGAGCTAAGCGGACTCGCCGCCGTACCACCGTCATAGCCAGAAATAGTGATTAAATCAGCGTAGGCTTTTGCTACCCCCGCAGCGATAGTACCCACTCCCGGCTCTGATACTAGCTTGACTGACACCAATGCTTCAGGATTGATCTGTTTTAAGTCAAAAATAAGCTGAGCTAAATCCTCAATCGAATAAATATCATGGTGGGGTGGCGGTGATATCAATGTCACCCCCGGTACGGAATAACGTAACCGAGCAATCAACTGGTTAGCCTTACTACCAGGCAGCTGGCCACCTTCGCCTGGCTTAGCACCCTGAGCTACTTTAATTTGCAGGACTTCCGCATTCACCAAATAATGGGGCGTCACTCCAAACCGGCCAGATGCAATCTGTTTAATCTTGGATACTTTGTTGGTACCAAACCGAGCGGGGTCTTCCCCTCCCTCACCTGAGTTAGAGCGAGCACCCAGTCGATTCATTGCCTCCGCCAACGCCTCGTGGGCTTCTGGGGATAACGCCCCTAGCGACATGGCGGCACTGTCAAAGCGGCGAACAATTTGTTCAATAGGCTCAACTTCATCAATGGCAATGGGCTCGCGATCAGGCTCCAGCTTGAACAAGTCACGGATAGTTGCGACTGGCCTTTCATTGACTAGTTGAGAGTATGCTTTAAATGCTTGGTAATCACTGTTTTTAACCGCATTCTGCAAGGTTTGCACAACATCAGGATTAAACGCGTGATATTCCATACCATGAATATATTTGAGTAGTCCACCAGGTTGAATGGACTTACGAGGCTTCCAGGCTTCTTTAGCCAACAATTGTTGCTCATATGCAAAGTGTGCAAAATTAGCCCCTTCAATGCGGTTGGCCACCCCTTTAAAGCATAGCTCCACTACTTCACTGCTAATCCCAATAGCTTCAAATAACTGAGCACCTCGATAGGAAACAATGGTGGAAATCCCCATTTTTGACAGGATTTTCATCAATCCTTTATTAATACCCTTTCGATAGAATTTAAAAGCAGGGATTGGGTCAGCCAGTAATTCTCCTGATCTGATTAAGTCATAAATCACTTCATAACTTAAATAGGGATATACAGCAGTTGCACCAAAGCCGATTAATACAGCAAAGTGGTGAGGGTCTCTGGCAGTAGCCGTTTCCACAACAATATTGGTATTGCAACGCAAGCCCTTTTCAATTAGATGATGGTGAACAGCACCTGTTGCCATTGCTGCATGAATAGGCTGATAACCTAGCTGAATATCTCTATCAGTAAAATGTAAAATCACTTTACCATCACGAGCAGCCTGTTCTGCTTGCCTGCAAACATGGTTAATCGCATTTTCCAGGCTTTCTTTTTCAGGGTAATTAAGTGAAATAGTAGTGGCTTCAAAACCAGGTTTTTCAATATCAAACAGTTTTAAAAACTTAATTGGAGATAAAACCGGTGAGCCCAAAATGACTCGTGCAGCATGTTGTGGCGTTTCTTCAAACGGGTTTTTCTCCGCACCAATACAGGTTTCCAATGACATCACGATGGCTTCTCGCAATGGATCAATGGGTGGGTTGGTAACCTGGGCAAATTGCTGGCGAAAATAATCATAAACTGGACGAACACGCTGAGATAATACAGCCATTGGCGTATCATCCCCCATTGATCCCACTGCTTCCTGACCACCTTCTGCTAATGGGCGCAGCACTTGATCACGCTCTTCAAAAGTAACCTGAAACATTTTCATGTGGGTTTTCAGCTCTTCACGATCGAAATGCTGATCAAGCCGGTGGGGCTCTTCAAAATATTTTGATTGAATGCGATAAGCGTGCTCTTTTAGCCACTTTTTATAAGGCTGCTTGGTTTTCAGGTAGTTATCGATGGCTTTGGCTTCATGAATCTGGCCGGTTTCCGTATCAATAGCCAGCATTTCACCCGGCCCTACCCGGCCTTTAGCAACTACATCTTCCGGCTGATAGCCATAAACCCCAATCTCAGAAGAAACCGTAATATAACCTTGTTTTGTCATTACCCAGCGAGAAGGCCGCAAGCCATTTCGATCCAGCATACAGATTGCTTTTAAGCCATCGGTTATCACTAAGCCTGCCGGGCCATCCCAAGGCTCCATATGCATGGAGTTATATTCATAGAATGCCCGCAGATCAGAGTCCATGGTATTCACATTCTGCCAGGCGGGTGGAATCAGCATTCTCAAGGCTCGATAGATGTCAACTCCCCCATTAACCAACACTTCCAGCATATTATCCAGGCTAGAGGAGTCTGACCCTGTGGTGTTGACCACTGGTTTAACCGTATCCATCTCAGGCAAACGTTCTGAGCGAAACTTACTGCTTCGAGCCACAGACCAGTTGCGGTTACCACTAATGGTATTGATCTCACCATTATGAGCTAGCATCCGAAATGGCTGAGCCAAATGCCACTCAGGCATAGTGTTAGTGGAAAAGCGTTGGTGAAATACGCAAATTGCCGTCTCAAACCGAGAGTCACCCAGATCTGGATAAAACTTGGGCAAATCCACTGGCATCATCAGTCCTTTATAGGAAATAACTCGCTGAGCCAAGCTACAAACATAAAAGTGCTTGTTATCTCTTATCGCCAAACCAGCTCGCCGCCTGGCCATAAACAGACCAACCTCAAACTGCTCCTCAGACATACCATAAGGACAATTAACAAATACCTGCTCTATTTTAGGTTGAATATCTTTAGCTATGGGGCCTAAATAGTCAGGGTTAGTGGGCACTGCTCGCCAGCCTACAACCTCTAAGCCTTGATCAGCTAAATGGTAATTCAGTGCCTCACGACCTTTATCTGCAATGGCATCTTCAGCAGTTAAAAACACCATTCCCACAGCATAATGCTGATTTAAGGCTTGCTGAAAAGTCTCTTTGGCTACAGCGCGAAAAAAACTGTCTGGCTTTTGAATTAAAAGCCCACAGCCATCACCGGTTTTACCATCAGCAGCAATTCCACCACGATGGGTCATGCAGGTTAGGGCTTCAATAGCCGTTTGCAGTAAGTGGTGGCTTTTTTGCCCATCACGATGCGCAATCAAACCAAACCCACAGTTATCCCTATACTGCTCAGGGTGATACAAAACTTTCATATGGCACACTCTCACCAGGAATTT
The DNA here is from genome assembly GCF_028858535.1 of Spartinivicinus poritis. Taxonomy (NCBI): domain Bacteria; kingdom Pseudomonadati; phylum Pseudomonadota; class Gammaproteobacteria; order Oceanospirillales; family Zooshikellaceae; genus Spartinivicinus; species Spartinivicinus poritis. Next base: position 154,254 of record NZ_JAPMOU010000006.1, on the reverse strand, counting down.
CTTGTTTTTTCAGTTACTTAGCTATCCTTGGTGTTGTTATTATGTGGTAGCAATTTTGGTGCAAGGGGCAAACATTCTACACATGATGTCCATTTGAGACAAATAAGTGTCCCATAGTCATAATTTTTTAAGGCAACTCATATTGCAATTGTTAATGAGATCGCTTCAAGCTAGCAGGCAGAAGTCGTTAGTCACCCACAATTAGTCAGAGCATACCAAGTCTTTAAGAAATGCTTTTAGTTAAAATCAACTTGTTCTTATCTACTTACTGCGGTTTTAAAAGCGAATTGCTCAATAAATATACGAGAATTGAGTAATTAGAAATATAGTGCAACCCAGCCTCCCCCTTTGAAAAAGGGGGATTGAGGGGGATTTTCATAAGCAAATAAAGCAGAGATGGCTCAAAAACTACGGCCACTTTAAATCCCCCCTAGCCCCCCTTTATCAAAGGGGGGAACAGCTTTCGCGAAAACCTCTTTGAAAAAAGGGGGGAAGCAGCTTCTGCAATATATGGCTGAAAGATAAAAATAGCCTTGAATGACAGCTTATTGGTTTTTGCGAATATCCGCCTGAACACTCGCAATGCTTCTAGCCCAAGGCTTTTGCTGTCTGAGTTTTGGGGGTAATTGGCGAGAGGCTGTTTGTGCACTATCTCGGTTTGGATATAGACCAATGGTTACTACATACCATGGCTTGCCTTTATAGCGCGTACGAAAATACTTTAAATTACCAGCAGTCCTGTGTTGGCTGATAAATGCTTTAGCCCCTCGGCTTGAGCTAACACCCAGCACTTGGAGTACATAACTTGATTTGGGTCGCTTTAAATACCAGCTTTCATCAGCAAAAAAAGTGGGCGGCTTTTTCTTAGCCACTTTTGCTGGAGCCTTAACCACAGGCTTGCTTTCCTTTACTTTTGGTTGTGGTTTTTCAACTTCAAGTTTTACTGTGGGTTTATTTACTGCTGGTTTTTGAGTAGGTGTTGTACTGACAACAACAGTATCAGACTGCTTTTGCTGACTGACTGGCTCAGCTTTTTTAGTTATTTCTGGCTTATCAATAAGTGGTTTTTCAGGCTTTTCTACTAAGGCAACAGGCTGCTTCTCACTTGAGTCAGCTATAGGACTTTCTATGGTAATGACTGTGCTGCCAGCTTCATTATTCGCTGATTGACTAGGTAATGATTCTGTAGAGTTAACACCTAAATCTGGCTCAACCACTGGCAACACTGGCTTTTCAACTGCAACTTCTTCGTCCCACAACAGCACTTCAATAGTTGTAGTTTTATTACTGGATTCTACTTTAGGTTGAGTTTGCTCCGGTATTTCAGGAAAAAACAGCGAGTTTACTAACAATAATATTAATAAAGTGCTTGCCACAATACCTATGGCATAGAGGTGCCCTTTTGGTAACCCCAGCTTTGTTGGCTCACTCGTATCCATCTTGCGTGCTAATACCTCATCAACAAGCATATTTAGCTTGCTAAAGTTACCTTCCGCCTGCTTATGGATTTTGTCTAAGTCAGTTGTCGTAAGTTCCCTTGTCTCTCCAGTTGTTGTTGCTTTTAAGTAGTGGTGCAAATAATCGGTAGTTTCTTCAAGAGTCAGCTGATGTAAGTGTATGGTATATAGCAAGTCAGCATGGGATAACTGACTACTTTGCTGTAATTTTTTTTCTAGGGCTTCATTACCAGAAATAATAAAGTGCACAGGCAAACTTTGGTCATGAGACTTAAATGACAGTGCGACTAACAAGCGAAGAGCATCTACATCCAGCAATAAAGCATCATCAATAAATACAACTGCCGGCTGCTCAACCAATAAAACATCACGAACCGCAAAAAGCAGGGCTTCAGGGGTTTTAACACTAACTGGCTGGGTTTGGTCGACCAGTGTTTTCCACAGCTGGGAAAATAACTGGCTCGCATTCATCATGGGAGTTACTGTGATAAAGCAGCAGCGACATTGTTTCTGTAAGTTTTGGTGAGCCTGCTGCAAAATAGTAGTTTTACCACTTCCTGTGGGGCCAGTGACTAACAGTAGCAGTTGACTAAAATTAACCAGGTGACTTATCTGCTCAACAGCACGCCCTCGCTCAGCACCACTCCAAAAAAATGGGCTGTTGTATTTTGCTAGCAGATTTTTTGCTTGTTGTAGGTGCTGTTGAAAATCATCTATCACAAAATAACGTAGACCTAATTATCTGTACACAATTAGCCAAGAGTATCAAGCAACAACTGTCGATCAAAATCAGCTGTCACAATAGCTTTGCCTATCGACTCTAACAATACTAACCGAAGCTGACCATCAATTACTTTTTTATCTACAGCCATTAGCTCTAAATAATCATTACAAGACATTTCTTCTGGTGGCTCAATCGGCAAGCTAGCCTGTTTTAACAGTGACTTAACTCCTGATACTTCTGATTCAGTTATCCAGCCAATCCGGCACGACAAGTCTGCCGCTTGTACCATACCAGCAGCTACGGCTTCACCATGTAGCCACCTACCATAGCCCATAAAATTCTCAATAGCATGACCAAAGGTATGGCCTAGATTTAAAATAGCGCGAATACCACCTTCTTTTTCATCTTGAGCAACAACCCATGCCTTATTTTCACAAGAGCGTAAAACGGCATAGCCTAAACTATCAGAGCATCTGCTAACCAGTGAGCTAACATGCTCTTCCAGCCACTCAAAAAAAGGTTTATCGGAAATCAAACCATACTTAATTACTTCAGCAATACCTGCTGACAACTCTCGATCTGGCAGAGTATTTAAGGTGGTTGTATCGGCAATGACACATTTGGGCTGATAAAAAGCACCAATCATGTTTTTACCCAGTGGGTGATTTACTCCTGTTTTGCCACCAACAGATGAGTCTACTTGAGCAAGAAGGGTAGTTGGCACTTGAATAAAGTTAACCCCTCGCTGATAGGTAGCAGCTGCAAAACCGGTAATATCCCCTATAACACCACCACCTAAGGCAACTAGTGTCACGGTACGGTTGAATTTATTGGTTAGTAATACATCGTAGATTTTTTCAACAGTTGCTAAGGTTTTATATTGCTCACCATCAGACAACACCACTTCAGCCACTTGGTAATGACCAGTCAGAGTTTGTTTAACTCGTTCAAGATATAAAGGCGCTACTGTGTCATTCGTGACAATTAAGACTTGCTTGCCATCAATATGAGGCTGATAGTATTCAAACTGGTCAATTAATTGTTGGCCAATATATATGGGATAACTTCTTTCAGCTAAATCGACAATTAACTTTTCCATCTTGATTTACTGCATTTTAAAGGTTGATAAATTACTGGGGTCTATTCAGATTCAGCTGGTCTAGCGCTTCGGTAATCTCACTTACCACACCACGGGGGGACTTACCATCGGTATGAATAGTGATATCAGCCAGTGATTCATAGATTGGCCCCCTAACAGATAACAACTCAGTTAATACTGTTCTTGGATCAGCCTGTTGTAGTAATGGCCGACGTTTGTCTCGAGCAGTACGCTCTAGCTGTTGCTCAACACTGGTCTCCAGATATACCACTGTACCATAGGTGGTCAGCAACTGACGATTTTCCTGACGCAACACCGCACCCCCACCAGTGGCTAGCACTACCCGTTCATCTAGTACCAAATCCTGCAGCATACCGGTTTCCCGCAGCCGAAAGCCCTCTTCACCTTCAACATCAAAGATCCAGGGGATATCAGCACCCGACCGAGCTTCGATCTCTCGGTCAGAGTCTTTAAACGGCAAGTTCAGCTCTTTAGAAAGCAAACGCCCGATGGTGCTTTTACCAGCACCCATCGGGCCAATTAAAAATATATTGTACTTCGACATCTATTACATAACTGGTTATCGCGACGTCAGAACATTATCAACGATTTTGGGTGTAATGAAAATGAGGAGCTCTTCCTTATTATCTCGTTTTTCATCTTTTCTAAATAACCGGCCTATAATGGGAACGTCTCCAAGAAAAGGGACTTTAGATTCATTTTCATTTGTCTGCTGCTCAAACACACCTCCAATAACCACTGTTACACCATTAGGAACCAGTACTTGAGTTTGTACCTCTTTGGTATTAATTCCTGGCACTGTTCCTCCAATGTCCTGAGCTACAGAGTCTTTATTCACAATCACATCCAAAAATATTTGGTTATCAGGTGTAATATGAGGTGTTACTTTTAATGAAAGTACCGCTTCTTTAAATGAGGTTGAGGTTGCCCCACTTGAACTTGCTTCTTGATAGGCAATCTCTTGGCCAGTTTTAATCAAAGCCTCTTTTTTATTTGTGGTAAATACTTTAGGTTGAGATAGAGTCTCTGACTGACCTTCACTTTCTAAAGCATATAATTGAGCAGCTAAAAGCGTATTTTTTGAGGTAAAGCCTAATAAAATATTAGAAGATGGTGTAAACTGCCCAGTAGGAATTAAGTCAGTAAATAATAAATCCTCATCCTCACCTGACTTCAATTGTAAACCATTTTCTGTCTTATCATTACCCTGAACTGACCATTTTTTGGTGAGGCCTGAATGCCCCCCCCACTGTACACCTAAAGCTTCTGTTGCAGTGTCAGTTGCTTCTACAATTCTAGCTTCTATAAGTACTTGCTGGACAGGTATATCTATTTTCTTAATTAACTCAATGATTTCATCCAGTTTTTTGCGGGTATCCTGAACTAATAAACTATTAGTTCTTTCAACTACCTGAACAGTACCACGATCACTTAATAAGCCTACATCACCTTCCGCACCACCTTGTAGTACTCCAGCAACCTCAGCCGCATCGGCATAATTAATTTGTATCAAGTCAGTAAAAGTTGGAGCCAACTCTTCAATTTGCTTATCATTTTCCAGCTCTTGCTTTTCTCTGGCAGCAATTTCATCAGCAGGCGCCACCATTAATACATTACCTACTTTACGTTTATCCAGTCCTTTAGCCTTTAATACTAAATCTAAAGCCTGATCCCAAGGCACATTTTGTAGCCTTAGGGTGATATCACCTGTGACTGTATCACTAGCAACCAGGTTAAGATCAGTAAAATCAGCAATTAACTGCAGCACACTTCTGACATCAATGTTTTGGAAATTAAGCGATAATTTTTCCCCGGTATAAACAAACCGGTCCCGCTTTCTTCTTTCTACTTCTTGTTCTTTTAACGGTTTAACACTAATGGTCAAAGTATTATCTGTTTGATAGGCAAGATAGTCATAAAATCCTTCTGGCTCTACTACAATAACCGCGCCACTGCGCTCTTTAGTTGCATCAATAAAATGCACAGGAGTAGCAAAGTCAACTACATCCAGGCGGTTACGTAACTCGGTAGGTAGCTCAGCACCAGCAAATTCTAAGCGAATTCGGCCCGCTTCTTCTGACATATCAAGCGGCACATTCGGATTAGATAAAGTAATTACCACATTACCTTCACCACCTTCACCACGCTCAAAGTCAATATTAGTGATAGCCTTTCTACTGTAGTCCTGTTTAGGTTTACTTCTCGTAGTGGTGGCTTGCGCCAAAGAGCGGGTAGTTGCCTTTGACCTTGAGCCTGCGGATTCACTAGGCTGTTGATTAGCCGCTGTTGTTACTGTTCCTGCCACATCAGAGCCAATTAAAATATAAAGGTGATTACCTTCAATACGAGTGGCGTATTTAGAAGGTTTTGCCAAATTAACAATAAGACGAGTTCTATCTTTTGCTTCCAGAATTGTTAAACTTTTAGCACTGCCAAAACCAATTTCATTGTATTTATTTGGCAAGGCACTATTAGTGCCAGGCAAATCAATTGAAATCCGGGCAGGCTTTTCAATTGTGTAACCTCGGGGCTTTGGTACACCACCATCAAACTCCAGTTTTAGTTCCACCTTTTCGCCAGGCAGAGAAGCTACTTCCAGATCCTTAATGGTTGCGGCAAGCGCTTGCAGCGAGTCAACACTAAACACTGCAGCCAACAGCGAAATTCCCACACTTTTTATCAGTTTGGTGCTCATACCTACCCACCAGTTGTTGTTTTTGTCAGATTCATTGAGTCTTAAATGCTCTTAATCAGGAAATACCAGCAATTTTCCTAGAGCCCGGATAAATAGTTATGCTACAGCCAAAACACCTAAACAACGGCCACAGCTGGTTTGCTAGTTAAAACCGAAACAATTACTGTCAATTTATAGATAAATCGAAAGGTATTTATTTACTTACTAGCAAGAAGTTTTATTATTTTACAGTTTCTTTTTTATCGCTTTAGGTTGCCAATACAGAGTTACCTTGTTCGCCCCTATAAACGATATAGTTAATTTTGCGCCGATTAGCCACCTTCTTTTAATTCTATTTCTCTTGGCCTTTCGACCCACCGGTCTTTTCCGGTAGGGACAATTTCAATTACACTGATTTTAGTTTCACTAATATCAGTGATTTTGCCATGGTTACGACCAAGGTAATTACCCACTTCTACCTTATGAATACCATCGCCTCCTTTAACCAGCCCTAAAAACCGGGCACCATTACTCATAGTGCCAACCATCTCAAATGACTCAATACCAAAGTTTTCCAAATACTCCTTCTGGCGATTTGGGTCTGGTTTAACTGTTGAGTCTTCCTGCTCATCTTTAGCAATTTCTATTTTAACCGGAGGCAGGAAAGGACTACGTAGGCCAGAGGCGCTATAGGCAAAGGCCTCATACGTTCTAAATTTAGGAAGTGGTGGAATCTGCCCTTTAGGTTCATCTTGCACCTTTTCAATGTACTGCTCTAAATCGGCAAACTGACCACTGGGAGAGCAGCCAGCCAGAACACATAGGGCGCTCAAGGCAATCAACTTCACATGCATTGGTTTGCTCATTTCGTGCCTCGTCTCCTATTGGCTCGCATCCTCAGACTTATCATGATAGCGATAAGTCTTGGCCACTATTTCCATATTCAAAATTTCAGCGTTATCAGCAGAAGGCTTAATACTGAAATCATGTAAGGTGACAATCCTTGGTAAACTGGCCACGGAGCTAACAAAATTACCTAAATCGTGGTAGTTGCCGCGCACACTAATATTGATCGGTAGTTCAATATAAAACTCTTGCGCTTTTTCAGGCTGCAACTGTATTGCATTAAAATATAGCCCACTACCCAAACCTGCACGACTTATGTCTTCCAATAAACCCGGCACTTCTGTATCACTGGGCAACTGTTTCACCAATGCACCGAAGGTTTTTTCCATTTCAACCATTTGCGCTTTGTATGCATCAAGGTTAGCAGCTTGAAATGCTTTATGACGAAATTGTTCTTTTAAGGTACTCTCCTCTCCTTGAACCCTGTCATAACGTTTTTTTAAATCACTTAAATGAAAATAATAGCCCGCCCCTACTGCAGCTACAAAAAGAATCACCACAACAAACGCTTTTGCAAAAGCCGGCCATGACCCTATATTTTCAGGATCCAGCTCATTCAGCTGTTTTAGGGAGTCAGCAAAGCTCATTGTTCCTGCTCCTTCTTCTGTTGTTCCTGAAGGGCTTTAGGGGTCGTCTGGTTAACTGTCAATACAAACTGATTAGCCAGGTCACTTTTATCTGCAGCTTTTACCGAAGTAAGGTTTGGACTAGTAAACCACTCAGAGTTATCAAAATCCCGCATCAGATTGGAAACTCGGTTGTTAGACTCAGCAAAGCCATTAACCAGCAACTGATTTTTCTTCATTTCCAGAGAAGTAAAATAAACACCATCGGGAACAGACTTAACCAGCTCATCAAAAACCCTGACAATAATTGGCCGATTACCCTGAAGATCCTGGATAACTTTCATCCGCTCCAGCAGCTCTTCTCGTTTTTTCTTTAATTCTTTTATTTCCACAATTCTTTTATCAAGAGCAGCAATTTCTTTTTTCAAAAATTCATTTCTACTCTGCTGATAATTGATAGCTCCATTAATTTGCATATCACCTAAAAAAATCGTGATGCCTGCTACTACTGCTGTTCCCAGCAAAACCATCAAAAATTGCTTTTTGCGCTCCTCGCGCAGCTCTTCCCGCCATGGAAGGAGGTTTATCCGAGCCATTAGTCGAAACTCCTCATTGCCAGACCGCAAGAAATCATTAGTGAAGGGGCATCATTCATCAATGCCGCCGAGTTAACTGACCTTGCCAGAGACATGTCAGCAAAGGGGTTGGCAACTATTGTTTTAGTGCCGATTCGCTCCTGCACCATAGCAGCCAAACCTGGAATACAAGCTGTACCCCCTGCTAAAATAATATAGTCCACATCATTAAACTGGCTGGAAGAAAAGAAGAATTGAAGCGACCGAGACACCTGTTGCACTACAGCATCCATAAAAGGCTTCAGCACTTCAGGCTCATAGTCATCGGGTAAACCACCCTGTTTTTTCGATAACCCAGCATCTTGAAACGACAACCCATAACGACGCTGAATTTCTTCCGTCAGCTGTTTGCCACCAAATAGCTGCTCCCGTGTGTAGATAGTTTTGCCATTATTTAGCACACTTAAAGTGGTCATGGTGGCACCAATATCAACAACAGCGACTGTTGGCTCATCCACTTCTTTCAGTTGCGGCTCAAGCAACTCAAAGGCGCGTTCCATGGCATAGGCTTCCACATCAACCACTTTAGCCGCTAGTCCTGCATGAGATAGTACCGCTTCACGCATATCGACATTTTCTTTTCGGCAGGCAGCTAACAACACCTCAACCATTTCAGGGTTACGTTCAGCAGGGCCGACAACCTCAAAGTCAATGGACACCTCATCCAACGGGTAAGGAATATACTGATCAGCCTCTACCGTTATTTGGGTTTCCATCTCGTCTTCACTGAGGTTACCATCCATCTCTATCACTTTGGTGATAACTGCCGAACCAGCAACAGCCACTGCAACATCTTTGCAGCCGCTTCGAGATTTTTTAAACGCTTTAGCAATGACATCCCCTACCGTCTCAACTTCATTGATATTTTTCTCAACGACAGCATTATCGGGCAGTGGCTCCACTGCATACGCTTCAACTTTGTATCGGCTGCCAGACCTGCTCAACTGAATTAGCTTGACCGAGGTTGAACTTATGTCGATACCAAGGACTGTTGGAGTTTTCTTTTTTAGCATTCCAATCACAGCCAATTTCCTATCAGCACCGGGTACTTACAAATGAAAGTTACTTTTCTACATTAAATAACAGTAGCAGTGATTCCGCAATTCTGTGAAATGCTAAAAAAGTCCTTATAATGATCAGTAAATCGCGGCACAATCACCCATGTTTACGCATAGCCATTCAATTTCGTAGGATCTAGAGGAAAGTTGTGACATTTATCAGATTTTTACTATGGGCTACTTTTCTTTCAATATGTGGCACATTCCTCATTTTAGCGAGCGCTTTCTTATACCTTAGCCCTGGTCTGCCGGATGTGGAAGCTTTAAGAGAGGTTAAATTACAAACACCTCTGCGAGTTTATTCTGCAGACCAGAAACTCATTGCTGAGTTTGGTGAAAAGCGTCGAACCCCTATCAAGTATAGCGAGCTGCCAGAACTTATGATTAAAGCTTTTGTTGCAGCAGAAGATAATCGCTTTTATTCACATCACGGGGTCGACCCAAAGGGTCTCGCCAGGGCTGCAGTTCAGCTATTACAAAGCGGCTCTATCAGAACGGGAGGAAGCACCATCACCATGCAGGTCGCCAGGAACTTCTTCCTTAGCCGAGAGCGGGTCTTTTCTCGAAAGTTCAATGAGATTTTATTAGCGCTCCAAATTGAGCGAGAACTGCCTAAAGAAGAAATTTTGGAGCTTTACCTAAACAAAATTTATTTAGGTAATCGTGCCTATGGTGTAGCAGCAGCAGCTCAGGTCTATTATGGAAAAAGCCTGGATGAGCTGAACCTTGCAGAAATTGCTATGATTGCAGGGTTACCTAAAGCACCTTCCAAATATAACCCTATTGTTAATCCAGACCGCGCTTTAGAAAGACGTAACTGGATATTACACCGCATGAATGAACTGGGCTTTATTGATGAGCAGCAGTACAACCAAGCAAAAGAAGCATCTGCCGTTGCCAAATATCATGGTCTGACTATTGAACTTAATTCGCCTTACCTTGCTGAAATGGTTAGGAAGGCTATGGTCGACCGTTATGGCCCCAACGCTTACACAGATGGTTATTCGGTGTATACGACTATTAACAGCAGTAACCAAGAAATGGCAACTCAGTCGCTACAGGATGGCCTTGTGGAGTATGAATGGCGCCACGGTTATCGTGGCCCAGAAAAACAAATGCCTCCTGAGGCAGGCTTTGACCAGGAAAAGTGGCAACAAGCGCTCAAGAAGGTGTCTACCATTGGCCGTCTAGTACCTGCCATTGTCACTAGTCTTGATAAAAAAACAGCCACCATCCTCACTAAAAAAGGAGAGCAAACCTTAAGTTGGGATGGATTAAAGTGGGCTCGGCTTCATAAAACGGTTAACAGCTTAGGTCCTGCGCCCAAAAAAGCAGCTGATATTCTTGCCGTAGGTGATTTAATACGAACTATTCAGGTTGGTGAAACCCTCTATTTAGCTCAAATTCCCAAAGTTCAGGGCGCATTAGTATCACTGCGGCCATCAGATGCAGCAGTAACAGCCATAGTCGGTGGCTTCGATTTTAATCGAAGCAAATTTAACCGTGCTACTCAAGCCTCACGGCAGCCAGGTTCCAATTTTAAGCCATTCCTGTATAGCGCAGCTCTAGAAAATGGTTACACAGCAGCCAGTACTGTTAACGATGCGCCAATTATCTACAACGACACAAGTACCAATAAAGCCTGGCGCCCCAAAAACTCCAGTGGTAAGTTTCTTGGCCCAACCCGCTTGCGTAAAGCCCTTTACCAATCCCGTAATCTTGTCTCAATTCGACTACTACAGGCACTGGGCATTAATAAAATGCTTTCCTATGTTGATAAGTTTGGCTTTGACCCAGAAGCTCTTCCTAGAGACCTATCTCTATCACTAGGCAGTGGCGCAATGACCCCAATTGACTTAGCTAAAGGTTACGCCAGCTTAGCCAATGGAGGTTACCGAGTTGAACCTTACTTTATTGATCATATTGAGCACCTAGGCAACACCGTTTATCAAGCTCAGCCTTATTTGGCAGGCTCAGTGGAAGAAGGTGAAGCATTTAAGCCCGCTCCTCGCATCATGGATGAACGCGCTAATTACATTCTCTACACCATGCTGCAAGATGTAATTAAGCGGGGTACCGGACGTCGTGCATTAGTCCTAAAACGCTCTGATATTGCAGGTAAAACGGGCACCACCAACGATCAAGTTGACGCCTGGTTTTCTGGCTTTAATAGTGACCTGACTACAACTGTCTGGGTGGGTTATGACCAGCCTTCTACTTTAGGTCGCCGCGAGTTTGGAGGCACAGCCGCATTACCGATCTGGATTAAATACATGGGGCTAGCACTAGCAGGTAAGCCTGAACACCCGCTGAAACAGCCTGACGGATTAGTCAAAGTCAAAATTAATGCAAATACAGGCAAGCCAACCCAGGCCAGTGCTCATGATACGATTTTTGAAATATTTAGAACGGAGCTTGCTCCTAAGTACGACCCTTCCAGTGAACTACCTGGGCTGGATGATGAAGGAGCACTGAAAACCGAAGATATCTTTTAAGGGCACCTCTAAAAATGCACTTTTTACATGATAGCTGCGTTAGCTCCGTACTCAGGTCCTCATGTATTTCTTTATACACTGCGGCCTTCCGTGCGGTGCTGCCTTGCTCTCCTAAAAAAATTACTATTTTTAGAGATACCCAAAATATGTAAGAAGAGAAAATGTTACACACAAAAAAGCCTCCTAACATGGAGGCTTTTTTATTTCTAAGCAAAAAACTGATTATTTAACATCAGCAATGCTCTTTAGCGGATAGTGCTCAGGGTAAGGCGCTTTGGCAACACCAGAGTCGACCGCTGCTTTTGCTACTGCACCAGCCACTTCACCTAATAATCGAGAGTCCATTGGTTTAGGAATAATATACTCTCGACCATAAGTCATTTTCTCGCCGCCATAAGCCTTAATGACTTCCTCTGGAATAGGCTGCTTGGCTAAATCTTTAATGGCATGAACCGCAGCTACTTTCATTTCCTCATTAATCACCATAGCACGCACATCTAGTGCACCCCGGAAGATAAATGGAAAGCCAAGTACGTTATTTACCTGATTAGGATAGTCAGAACGACCCGTTGCCATAATGACATCTGAGCGAGTTTGTTTAGCCAACTCTGGTTTGATTTCTGGGTCAGGGTTAGAACACGCAAATACAACCGGGTTGTCAGCCATTTTCGCTAGCTGCTCTGGTTTTAGTAGATCAGGTCCAGATAATCCAAGAAATACATCAGCGCCCTCAATGGCATCATCCAATGTCCGTTTATCAGTATCATTAGCAAAAGCAGCTTTATACTGATTTAGGTCATCACGATCACTGTGGATTACACCCTTACGATCCAGCATCAAAATATTTTCTGGTTTCATACCACAGCTGATTAATAATTTAGAGCAGGCAATTGCAGCAGCACCAGCTCCCAGGCAAACCATTTTGGCTTCTTCAATAGTTTTACCTGCAATTTCCAAAGCATTCAGCATACCTGCTGCTGTAACAATAGCGGTACCATGCTGATCGTCATGGAAAATAGGCACATTACAGGTTTCAATCAGTGCCTTTTCAATCTCGAAGCATTCTGGTGCTTTAATGTCTTCTAAGTTAATTCCACCAAAGGTGTCGGCAATCCGTTTAACAGTATCGATAAATGCCTGAGGACTTTCAGAATCCACCTCGATATCAATTGAATTTACACCCGCAAATTTTTTAAATAAAAGGCTCTTGCCTTCCATTACAGGCTTACTGGCCAAAGCACCTAAATTACCCAAGCCCAGAATTGCTGAACCATTACTAATAACAGCAACCAAGTTACCTTTTGCTGTATATTTGTAGGCATTTTCTGGATCTTTGGCAATTTCACGCACAGGCTCAGCCACACCTGGACTATAAGCCAAGGACAGGTCACGAGAAGTTTCTGCTGCAGTGGTTAATTCAACACTGATTTTTCCTGGTTTAGGGTAGGCATGGTAATCAAGAGCGGCTTTTTTCATATCCTCAGACATGGCGATGATTCCGGTTGTTTATTTTGTGGGAAGAAGCATATAAAAAAGGGGGGGGCCTAACAAGCTGGTAACTTCCGCAATTAGGCTGCTGCAAAACGACTGCGCTTGCAAATACTGCGTTAAAAGCCAGGCTCAAAATGCTCATTTATTGACTATAAACTCCGCTTTATCACTAACTTTCGCCTTGTCTTTGCTTCGCTCGTTGCCTTTTGCAGCAGCCTAAATAAGCTGATCACAGAGTAACACTATTGTACTATTTTTAACCATTCACCTGCTTTTGGCTCTCCACTAGGATAGTAGTGATTTAGCAACCGCAGCTGTTCAACAGCATATTCTTTTAAGGCACTACGTTTAGCCAACCTTGCAAAGGTTTCACCACGCCGGGCACGAGTTAGTCTTACTCTCAAACCCTCTGCTTTTTTATAATCCCTTCTCGGCAGCACTTGAAAACTATGTATAGTTTCCAGCATATGTGGATCATAGGTTGAAAAATAGCGGCTTTGTTTGGTGGCACCTACCAACAAAAAAACTTTACCTTGGTAATAAATGATTGCCACGCGTTTAAGCTGCCCCTGATAGCCCGATCTGGCAATTGCAGAATAGCCTCTTATTCGGGCTTTTTGGATATCGTGCCCCCCTAGCATTTGGTCACTGCCAATAAGGTCTCGCACATACTCCGCTGGTTGTACTTGGTTTTTGATTGGGAGTAATTTCATTGCCAATATGGCTTGTTCATTAGGCGACAAAGCAACGACACTATCTGGGTTATTTTGAATCTTCCAGCCTTTGGGGAAGGTTATTTTCAAGCCCATTGGTTTATGCAAAAAATCTCGCCCTACCCGGACCCCTGCTTCTGTACTATCACCAAATGCCATGCCATTAATTGCTCGCAAATAGCGATCACGACCATTATCACCCGACACTTGAGGCACACTGTTAATTACTTGTTGTAAACGTTCGTCATGTCTGGGGTGAGTTGCAAAAACACCGTGATATGACACAGGCTCACGACCTTCAGCCCGCGCTTTACTGGCTGAGAATGTAGACTGATCTTTTAATACCCCAATCACATTAATCATTGCCTGGGGATTATAGTTTGCATTAGCCAGGTATTCTGCCCCTAGCCGATCAGCTTCCAGCTCATGCTCCCGACCATAGCCTCTCACCACTGCGGTACCTAATAAGCTGGTGAGATCACCTGCCACTCCCACACCCGTATAAGCAGCCACAACCTGTCCAAGGATGCCTGTGGCCATGCTTGCACTATGTTGGCGAACACTATGCCTTGCAGTCACATGACCCACCTCGTGGGCAAGAACAGCAGCCAGGTCAGCTTCAGAGTTTAGATAAGCCATCAGGCCACGATGGATGTATATATACCCACCAGGCAAGGCAAACGCGTTAATGTCTGGTGTATCAATAACTGTAAATTGATAGGCTAAATTTGGTCGGTGGCTTCTTGCCACTATTCGTTGACCCACTCTTTGTACATAGGCTTGTAATTTTTTATCTGGATAAATCGGTAGCTGCTTGCTGATTTGATTTGCATGACGACGCCCTGTAGACACTTCTTCACTTTCAGACATCAGTACAAAGTCACGGCTACCGGTGGCAGGATTAACAGCACAACCAGTAAGCAAGGCTGCCAATAAAACAAAAGAAATCGCCAATAAACGAGACATTACAGAGATTCCTATCATAGTGATCTTTATCTAAAATCACCTATTTAAATATGATCGCCGCTGGGTGAGAAACTTTCATCATCCAACGCTTCCTTCCCTTTTTTAGTTTACGCCCTCCAGCACTGCGATCAATTAACCAACCTCTCACTTCTACCTGTCGACCTTTAATCTGATCAAATGAGCTTCTACTGAAGTACTTCAGATTGTTTCTAGGAATAAACAATGTCAGCTTTCCAACCAAATCAATCCATACACCATTTGCAGCCTGACTGACTTTTTCCACTTTGCCAGCAACCAAGCTAAATCCAGCCTGTTTGATATTTTGAACTGTAATCGGCTGATAGTGTTCCCACAAACCTGTTTGCTGTCGCCTGGCTTGTCTCTCTGCTTTCATTAAGCAAGGAAGTAGCTGCAGGTTAGGGGGAATAGCCAAGTAAAATGCCAGCCCATAACTAACGAGATACTCACTAAGCAGCATTCCGTCAGATCGAGCGACGTAAGCCAGGGTTCGACCATAGTGATCCTTTGGTTCTCGGCCTCGCTGTAATTTAATCGTGTGTTGATTATTGAAAAACACCTTTACAGCCCGAGTTGCCTGCTTGGCAAATGGTTCAGCTCGACGTTTTTCGGTGGCATGCTCTGGCGTATTTATACCAATAAGTCTGACCTTTTCTCCAGTTTCCAGTAGCAACGTGTCGCCATCTAGCACTTTAGCCAATGCTGCTGATTGCCAGGGGCCTGGTAGCTGGCAGTTATCCGCTGCCCAACCAGTAGATGGGAAAAGGAAGGTTTTTAGGGCAATAAAAAAGGCGCTAATCAGTAGCGCCTTTTTTAAGCCGAAGTGCACAGTTTTATTTTTTAAGACCACGCACAGAGAAACGCTTGTTGAAACGCTCAATACGACCACCAGAGTCCAATACTTTCTGCTTACCAGTATAGAAAGGGTGGCACGCAGAGCAAACGTCTAGGTGAATATCTTTGCACAGAGTAGAGCGAGTTTTGATTTGATTACCACAACTGCAAGTTGCAGTAATTTCTTCATAAGTTGGATGAATATCAGCTTTCATGGACTATTCCTCAAGGGATTGTACCGCTACTTGATCAGCTGCCATTGATTATTTGACTAGCCGTCAAGCACCGCACGAAAATTCTGCCGTATAGGGCTTTTAAATCAGACCGCGCATCTTACCAGAGTGCACTAAATAAGCAAGCAATGTGCTTAAAGGCACCTATAACATTTAGGCAACGGTATCCAAGCATTGGCTCACGTAGCAACTTCTGTCAAGATATGCCCACCAAGAATCACTTTTCGATGTAAAGATATTTACTTTCCAGCCTTAAGCCATCTACTCAATGAGCCAACCAGACTCTCAGGCCCCAACCACCTATTTACAAGTTGCTTTGCCCGTTCCCTTTCGGCGTTTATTCGACTATTACCCCCCTCGCCGCTGGAAAGGTGAGCCTCTAAAGCCAGGCATTCGGGTAAAGGTCAGTTTTGGAAATCGACAGCTGATTGGAGTATTGATTAACACCAGCCATCACTCAGACTGGCCAGCTGACAAACTCAAACCAGTATTAGAGTTAATTGATGAGCAACCATTGATACCACCTGAGCTACTCAAATTGTGCCAGTGGACCGCAAAGTACTACCACCACAGTTTAGGAGAAACCTTACAAGTTGCTCTTCCCGCCGTGCTAAGGCAAGGGAAAACCGCTGGCTACGGCACTGCTACAAAATATAGAGCAGCTACAGCTGATCAAGATCAGACCATTGCCCTGTCACGAGCCCCGAAACAGCTGGCAGCCTATAAGACTTTATTAGAGCACCCATCAGGCCTGACTCTGGCAGGGCTCAAAGGGCTTGGTATCGCCAGTCACATAGTCCAAGGCCTCAGACAAAAGCAGCTAATTACAGAAGTTCAGTCTCGCGAGCCAGCGACTGCCAAACCATGGCCAAGCAATCTATTGCGGCAACCAGCTCTCACGCTTAATCCAGCGCAACAACAGGCGGTTACTACAGTGAGTCAGCAGTTAGGGCAGTTTTGCTGTTTCTTGTTACAAGGAGTGACTGGCAGTGGGAAAACAGAGGTTTATTTACAGATAATTGAGGCTTGCTTAAAGCAAAAACGACAGGCTTTAGTGCTCATTCCTGAAATAGGTTTAACCCCGCAAACCCTACAACGGTTTCAAGCCAGGTTCAGCGTTCCTATTGCTACCCTACACTCCAACTTAACAGATTTAGAGCGCTGGCAAGCCTGGCAGGCAGCAGCTTCAGGTCAGGCAGGTATTATCATCGGTACTCGCTCCGCTATTTTCACGCCACTAGCCAACCCTGGGGTCATTATTATTGATGAAGAGCACGACGGCTCATTTAAGCAGCAAGATAACCTCCGCTACTCTGCTCGTGATGTGGCAGTCTATCGGGCAAACCAATTACTAGCACCTATAGTACTGGGCTCTGCTACCCCTGCACTAGAGTCACTCTATAATGCTGCAATGGGTCGCTACCAAAAGCTGGAACTACCTGATCGAGCAGGAGATGCCAAACCACCAGCAATCAATATGCTGGACCTGAAAGGCAAGCCGTTATCTGATGGGTTAGCCCTTGACCTGCAGCCATTGATGGCTAGTCATTTAGCCACAGGCAATCAGGTTTTAGTCTTTATTAACCGGCGCGGTTTCGCCCCAACCCTTATTTGTCACGAGTGTGGCTGGCTATCAGATTGTAGCCATTGCGATGCCCACTTAACCCTACACCGCTACCCACCTTTATTACGCTGCCACCACTGTGGTGTAGAAGAAAATATTCCAACGCTCTGTCCTCAATGCCAGCAAAACAGCCTTCACCCAGTTGGTACAGGAACCGAGCGATGCGAGGCAACGCTTAGCCAGTGGTTTCCAGAAACTGAGCTGATCCGTATTGATCGCGATACCACTCAGCGCAAAAACGCTATGCAGGAGTTACTGGAAAAAATCCACCAAGAAAAGCCGGCGATTTTGCTGGGAACCCAAATGCTCGCTAAAGGCCACCACTTTCCTAAAGTCAGTTTAGTAGTGGTAGTTGATGCAGATAGCGGCTTATTCAGTGCTGACTTTCGTGGAGTAGAAAAACTGGCTCAACTACTAACTCAAGTGGCAGGGCGCGCAGGCAGAGCGGCAGCTCAGGGTGAAGTCATTATTCAAACCCACCAGCCAGATCACAGGATGCTGCAGCTTCTTCAGGCTGGGCTTTATGATGAACTGACCCAGTCACTGCTCAAGGAGAGGCAAGGACTTTCCCTGCCTCCTTTTGGTTATATGGTTTTGCTAAGAGCCGAATCTCCCCACCAGCAAAAAGCTGAGGCCCTATTAAATGAAGCTTGCCAAACCATCCAGCAAACTGATCTAGCAGCCTCCTTATTTAACAGTGTTGATATTCTTGGACCACTACCCGCCCCGATGGAGAAACGACAAGGGCGGTTTCGTTATCAGCTGGCTCTACATGCCCGTCAACGCCAGCCACTCCACCAGCTAACTCAACTGCTTATCCAGTGTCTGGAGAACAGCAAGCTCAGTCGACAAGTGCGCTGGTCAGTAGATGTTGATCCTCAAGATATGGGGTAGTTGCACACTGCTATAAGCAAGCAAATCCACCAAAGTGTGACTTGCATTCAAAACAAACCACCCCTTACGCAAACCAGCTCACAGTTTAGACTAACTTACCTGGCAACCAATATAAACACCACTAATGTTAAAACATAACAACTATACATAAGCCCGCCCAGCACAAGCCGAATTAAGGACGGCTTAAGTAAAATCATGGAGGATTTAACAATGGGTATGCTAAATACAATTGCCAGTAACATTGCTCGTTACTCAACTCAGATTCTTCAGCAAAATACTGATGACGCTAGCCTGCAGGCACTCACTCAAAACAACGAGACACTTACCACTTCTGTACCAGATTTTTCTCTGCCCCATACTAGCCTCAAAACTACTGCAGACAGCATGACTCAAGAGGCTGGCAGCAGCAGCTTTACCCCTAATTTTGTAGCTTTGCTGCCGACTACCAGCACAACCTCTTACCTAGACATCCAGCAGCTTATTAGTGCAGGTGCCGACCCGAGCCAAATACTGCCTTCTACCCAGGCCATTGGTTATCACCCAATCCGCCAAGTAGCCTTATCTGAAGGCACTAAAGAACTGGCTTTAATATTTCGTGATGGCAACCATACTATTGCTAGCAATGGCTTTAAAACAGCTCCTCTTGCCTACGAATTTAAAGTGCCAGAGCAGGCTGAAGAGGCTGGTATTAAATTAACCTCACCGAACCTGAGTGTTGCCACACCAACTACACTGACTCCTCCTGTAGTCCTAGAACCACAAGTGACTCAGCCTGACCCTATCCCAGAGCAACCAGTTGCTGAAAAACCTAAGCCACAACCAGAGCCCGAAGAACCTGAGCCAGAATTACCTGTAGTTATCACTCCAGAAGTCACTCATATTTCAATGGACACAGGCTTTAGTGATTCTGATGGCATAACGTCAGACAATACACTTTATTTCTTTGGTAATTCAGCCGCGAATTGCGTTATTGAAGTATTTATTGATGGGGTTAGTGTTGGCTTTACTATTTCCAATAACAAAGGCGAGTGGGTGTTTAACCATACTGATACTGTTTTACCTGATGGTAATTACATCATTACCGCACAAAGCACTAATGAATATGGTATTAAAAGCCCTGAATCTAAAGACTTCCCCATCTTGATTGATACTTCTGACCCAGAACTAGAGCCTGAGCTTTGGGATATTCAGGGCTCAAATGGTAATGGTGCATCTGATGGCTTTATTGATGATGGCAAGCTGATTTTTAGCGGCAAGGCAGAGCCAGATACAACAGTTGAATTATTTATAGATGGCATCAGTATTGGTACAACCACTACCAATACTCAAGGCGACTGGAATTTTGATAACACTCATACCAACTTAGCAGATGGTAGCTACACCCTAACATTAGTCAGCTTTGATAAAGCGGGTAATAGCACGGCGATGCCTTATGAGGTACCTTTTGAGATTGTAACGGCGTGGAATGACTTCTCTAGTTTCTTGATTGAAGAAGACAGCCTACTAGCATCTTCCAGTGACCTAAATGCAACTAATAGCGATGAGTTCAGCCTATTATCAAACCTTCAGCCTGAATATGAGGCTATGGTTGTCAATCTTAACCAACCAGAGTCACTCGACTTGCAAGATGTGTTAATTGATCATGAGTCAGCCAGTACTGCTCAGCTAATACCAGCAGCTGATCAGCAGACTGAGTTACCCTCATCAACGGCGAGTAATGACGAACATCATAGTAGTGAGTTACAGCTTGGAGCTTACAATAATATTTTGCTGGACAGCCTCTTAGAAAATCATGAACAAACTGTTGTACATGGCTAGCTGTATATTTCAATTATAATAAAACAATACTGTAGACAGTTTTTGAATTATAAAACATTGCTCTACAGGCCATGTACCATAGGAAGGAGGAGTTTATTGCATGTTAAGCCTCAGGCTATCTTGCAATAAAGTATATGAGAGTAGAGCACTTCCCCCGTAAACACTAACATACAACACCTATAAAACTGTCCGCAGTATTGATAAAAAGGGTATCTTGTTAACCAAAGTGCCCTTTCACTCATTAACCTCATAGCATTATCGCAAGATAGTATAAGTAAGTACTTCTATCATTCGAGCAACCAAAATACAATCTGCTTATAAAGCTCAATAAGTGTTAAAAATAATAACACCCACGAAGTACTTGCGATGTTAGGCACTAATTCGGAGTGATGAAATAGCTAGTCCTAGCAAGGTGTGGTCATTACAAAGGAATAACAATGGCCGCTCAAAACCAGCCGACCGACTTCGCTAAAAGTCTTTCAGATGAGGCTACCGCTACTGCTTTACTGCTAGCGGGTAGCCAATTAATGCAAAGCAGCCAAGTTTATTCTAAGGGTAATATTGAAGAAAAGTTTGGCCAGCCAAAAGTAGTTGATCAACCCTTTCAGCACACAGGGGAAAATCTAAAGCTTGGTAGTCTATTTGAGCTTAATCAAACTACCTCTTCAGAGGTTCATGATTACTCCCAGAATGTTACAGCTGAAAGCAGTAAAGCTCAGCTTACAGTAGTTAGTCAGCCAGCAATCTTTTCAAGCGCTTTTCTCAATAAGCTTTCAGCAACAGGCTTTGCTCCAGTAGTTAATGTAGAGGAAAGAACAGCAGAAGAAATAGCAAACCCAGTGATCTACCGAGATGACTCAGAAACCATTTCTCGGGGTGGTTATGCTAGTAGTTATGCTACAGCCTCTCCTGTTTTAGAAACTATTAGCCACATAAATCAGCCCTTACCACATCAAGCTGAAACTCAAGCAAGCCCCAGCCAGACAGAATTAGTAGAAAGCAACTCATTAGCACTAGCAGCAAATAGCCATGTTGCTGATAACAAAACATCAATAAATGATGTCAATTCTGACAAATCTCAAATCACACGCCTCCAAGCGCCAGTGTTAGATAGCAACTCGGAAATTAACAATACTGAAGAAGTAGCATCCCATAACCAAGCAGATGCCAGCCCACCAACTACACCCGCTATGACTATGAGTAGCATCAGCAATAATGGTGGGGTTACCTCAAGCAATACCTTAGTATTCAGCGGCACCGCCGAGGCGAACAGCTCCGTCGAGGTGTTTATTGATGGGGTCTCCATTGGCACCACCACTACTGATGGTGCCGGTAACTGGAGCGTTGATCATACCGGCACCACCTTAGCCGATGGCAATTACACCGTTACCGCTCAGGCCACCGATGCCGCCGGTAATGTCAGCGCCCTTTCTGCCGGCTTACCGATTACCATTGATACCAGTGGCCCTGCGGCCCCAGCCATTACCAACATCAGCAATGACACGGGCGCGAGCAATGCCGATGAGATCACCTCGGATAACACCTTAGTCTTCAGCGGCACTGCGGAAGCCAATAGCTCCGTCGAAGTCTTTATTGATGGCGTCTCCATTGGCACTACCACCGCCGATGGCTCGGGTAACTGGAGTGTTGATCATACCGGCACTACCCTGGCCGATGGTAATTACACGATCACTGCCCGCGCCACCGATGCCGCCGGTAATGTCAGTGCCCTGTCTGCTGGCTTGCCCATTACCGTGGATACCAGCGGTCCCGCCGCCCCAGCCATTACTGGTATCAGCAATGACACGGGCGCGAGCAATGCCGATGAAATCACCTCGGATAACACCTTAGTCTTCAGTGGCACCGCCGAGGCGAACAGCTCCGTCGAGGTGTTTATTGATGGGGTGTCGATCGGCACCACCACCGCCGATGGCTCGGGTAACTGGAACGTCGATCATACCGGCACCACCTTGGCCGATGGCAATTACACCCTGACCGCGCAAGCCACCGATGCCGCCAGTAATGTCAGTGGCTTATCGGCTGGCTTACCGATGACCATTGATACCAGTGGCCCCGCCGCCCCGACAGTGACGGGCATCAGCAATGACACCGGGGCGAGCAATGCCGATGAAGTCACGTCGGATAACACCCTAGTCTTTAGCGGCACCGCTGAGGCCAATAGTTCAGTCGAGGTGTTTATTGATGGGGTCTCCATTGGCACGACGACTGCTGATGGTGCTGGTAATTGGAGCGTCGATCACACCAGCACTACCCTGGCCGATGGTAATTACACCCTGACCGCTCGGGCGACCGATGCTGCCGGTAATGTCAGCGCCCTGTCTACCGGCTTACTGGTTACCGTGGATACTAGTGGTCCCGCGGCACCCACCATCACCGGTATCAGCAATGATACGGGCGCGAGCAATGCCGATGAGATCACCTCGGATAACACCTTAGTCTTCAGCGGCACCGCCGAAGCGAACAGCTCGGTGGAAGTGTTTATTGGTGGCGTCTCCATAGGCACCACCACCGCGGATGGCTCAGGGAGTTGGAGTGTTGATCATACTGGTACTGCCTTGGCCGATGGCAATTACACCCTGACCGCGCGAGCGACCGATGTCGCCGGCAATGTCAGTGCGTTATCGGCTGGCTTACCGATCACGATCGATACCAGTGGCCCTGCCGCCCCCGCCGTGACGGGCATCAGCGCTGATACCGGATCGAGCAACTCTGATGAGATCACTTCAGACAATACCTTAGTCTTCAGCGGCACCGCGGAAGCCAATAGCTCGGTGGAAGTGTTTATTGATGGGGTGTCGATTGGCACCACCACCGCCGATGGCGCCGGTAACTGGAGTGTTGATCATACCGGTGCCACCTTGGCGGACGGCAATTACACCCTGACCGCGCGAGCGACCGATGCCGCCGGCAATGTCAGTGCCCTGTCTGCTGGTTTGCCAATGACCATTGATACCAGTGGCCCGGCAGCCCCTTCAATCACCGGCATCAGTAATGACACCGGGGCGAGCAATGCCGATGAAGTCACGTCGGATAACACCCTAGTCTTTAGCGGCACCGCTGAGGCCAATAGTTCAGTCGAGGTGTTTATTGATGGGGTCTCCATTGGCACGACGACTGCTGATGGTGCTGGTAATTGGAGCGTCGATCACACCAGCACTACCCTGGCCGATGGTAATTACACCCTGACCGCTCGGGCGACCGATGCTGCCGGTAATGTCAGCGCCCTGTCTACCGGCTTACTGGTTACCGTGGATACTAGTGGTCCCGCGGCACCCACCATCACCGGTATCAGCAATGATACGGGCGCGAGCAATGCCGATGAGATCACCTCGGATAACACCTTAGTCTTCAGCGGCACCGCCGAAGCGAACAGCTCGGTGGAAGTGTTTATTGGTGGCGTCTCCATAGGCACCACCACCGCGGATGGCTCAGGGAGTTGGAGTGTTGATCATACTGGTACTGCCTTGGCCGATGGCAATTACACCCTGACCGCGCGAGCGACCGATGTCGCCGGCAATGTCAGTGCGTTATCGGCTGGCTTACCGATCACGATCGATACCAGTGGCCCTGCCGCCCCCGCCGTGACGGGCATCAGCGCTGATACCGGATCGAGCAACTCTGATGAGATCACTTCAGACAATACCTTAGTCTTCAGCGGCACCGCCGAGGCGAACAGCTCCGTCGAAGTGTTTATTGATGGGGTCTCGATTGGCACGACGACTGCCGGTGGCGCCGGTAACTGGAGCGTTGACCATACCGACACCACCCTGACCGATGGCAATTACATCGTCACCGCTCGGGCGACCGATGCCGCCGGTAATGTCAGTCCCTTATCGGCTGGCTTACCGATGACCATTGATACCAGTGGCCCGGCAGCCCCTTCAATCACCGGCATCAGTAATGACACGGGCGCCAGTAATGCCGATGAAATCACCTCGGATAACACCCTAGTGTTCAGCGGCACCGCCGAGGCTAACAGCTCCGTCGAGGTGTTTATTGATGGGGTCTCGATTGGCACCACCACCACGGATGGTTCAGGGAACTGGAGTGTCGATCACACCAGCACCACCTTGGCGGACGGCAATCACACCCTGACCGCTCGAGCGACCGATGCCGCCGGTAATGTCAGTGCGTTATCCTCAGGCTTGCCAGTAACTATTGATACGACAAATCCAACCTTTAATAATTCGGTATTTAGCCTTGCAGAAAACAGTGCTTCAAGTACAACTGTTGGTACAGCCAGTGGTACCGATACAACCACCTTAAGTTATAGTTTTTCCAATGACACTCAAACCAGTAGTGACGGATATTTTCAAATTGACGCAAATACTGGTGCAATTACCTTAACCGCAGCTGGCGCCACAGCAGATTTATTAAATTACGAAGCAGGTGCTAATAGTGTTCAGCATAATGTTAAAACAACCGATTTAGCCGGCAATCAAACAACAGCTCAGGTGACAATTAATATTACCGATGTAAATGAGGCCCCTACCATAGCAAATAATACAGTTACGGCAGTTGAAAATACGACTTACACATTTTCAGCCAGTAATTTTAAATTTACCGATGTTGATGCAGGTAGTGCGTTAGCTTCTGTAAAAATTACGAGTTTACCAGTTTCAGGACAATTATTATTAAACGGCTCTGCCGTATCAATAAATGATGAAATTTCAATTAGTGATATAAATAATAATTTATTAGCTTACCAGCCTGCTAACGGGGTTTCTGGAAGTCAGGCTGCAACTTTTAATTATCAAGTCAGTGATGGCACTAATTGGAGTAGTAACAGTGCGCAAATGGATATGGATATTTTAAATACTATTACAGGCACTGCCCCAGCCTCGCAAAGCAGTAATATAACAATTGATGTAAATAACTACACAACTACTAACCAAGGCTTCCAGGCAAGTGCCCAAAAAGTAAATTTATTTACTGGTGCTTTACAAGCTGGCAATATTGATGCTTACGGTAGCGAAGGTTTTGGTATAGATGCACTGACTTTATTTAATGAGTGGAATACAAAATTAGATGAGATTAGTTACAGCACTATATGGAATAAATCTGAAGTTATGACCATAGATTTTGACCAAGATATGACTGATTCGACTGTAAACTTTGCTCGACTATATTCCAGCGATAATGAAGTAGGCCACTGGGAAGCCTACAAAGATGGAGCTTTAGTTGGCCAAGGTGATTTTAATGGTACTAGTGATGGCCAAGGCAGTTTTAATATTGTAGTTGGCGGAGGTTTTGACCAAGTTAAATTTACTGCACTTATGGAAAATGGTGAATCACAAGGCTCTAGTTATTTAGTTAATTCAATTACTGGAAATACAGTTATTCATCAAACAGGTGGCGAAGACACTCTTACTGGTACATCTGCTGGAGACTATATGGCAGGCTTAGGCGGCAACGATATTCTTTCTGGTGGTGGCGGTGATGATTTAATTATTGGTGGTTCTGGTGCAGATACCTTAACAGGCGGCACAGGAGCCGACACTTTTGATTGGAATTTAAATGACCAAGGCACACTTGCTTCACCTACCACTGACACTATTATGGATTTTAATATTGCTGAAAACGATGTACTACATTTACAGGATTTATTAGTAGGGGAAACTCAAGGTACTTTAGATCAATTCCTCACTGTTAGTGCATCTGGTGGCGATACAACAATAGATGTCGCGCATAACGGCGACGGGCAAGTTACGCAAAAAATAGTGTTAGATAATGTAGATTTAACCAGCCACTATGGCACCAGCAATAGCAGTACAATTATTTCTAACTTAGTTAGCGATGGAAGTTTATTAACAGATTAATATCTTTTGTGAATGAACTTTATACCCTAAGGGCACAGGTGGGCAGGTTCACTCATAAGTTAGGGATATGGGGTAATAGGGTATTCTGTAGCTAAGACAGGGATGTCTTTTTAGCTCTTGATGGGCTAAGGATGGCCCTTCAAGAGCGGAGGAAGAATAGCCTGTTATTCCATATCGGACACTAAAGCCTCTCTCCTCCAATGCTACTAAAAGCTACATTTGATCTACTGTTTCAATTCCAAGTACATCCAATCCAATTTTCAGGGTTTTAGCTACCAAAGCACACAACAGTAGTCGACTATTTTTAACCTCTTCTGCAACTCCTTCTTTATTTACTGGGCATTTTTCATAAAAACTCATAAACGCACCAGATAATTCATAAAGGTAACTACATAACAAGTGAGGAGTACCGTCTAAAGCAACTGTCTCAATTGTTTCATGGAGACGTAATAACTGAATAGCCAGTTGCCGCTCAGTTGGCTCTGCTACCTGAATGCTACCTTCCAATGCTTGAGGATTAACATTCGCCTTACGGAAAATACTTTGAATACGCGTGTAAGCGTACAACAAGTAAGGTGCAGTATTGCCATCAAGGGCCAGCATATTATTCCAGCTAAACACATAATCGCTGGTGCGATTTTTTGACAGATCTGCGTATTTAACTGCACCCATTGCTACAGCACGAATTACCTTGACTTTTTGCTCTTCATCCAAGTTAGTGCCTTTATCTGCCAATACTACAGCAGCACGCTCTTCAGCCTCGTCAAGTAATTCAGCTAACTTAACTACTCCGCCTTCTCTGGTTTTGAATGGGCGACCATCCTCACCTAACATCATGCCAAATGGATGATGCTCAAAAGAGCAATTTTCGCTCACAAAACCGGCTAACCGGCTAATGGTAAAAACCTGCTGAAAGTGCTGTGATTGGCGGGCGTCAACATAATACAGTACCCGATCCGCATGAAGGGTACGACTTCTGTGGCGAGTCGCAGCTAAATCAGTGGTAGCATAAAGATAGCCTCCATCTTTTTTCTGGATAATCACCCCCATCGGGTCACCATCTTTGGTTTTAAATTGATCCAGAAATACGACTTTTGCGCCCTGGTCCTCTTTTAACAGACCTTTATCAGACAAGATATTAACAATATTAGGCAGGTCATCGTTATAAGCACTTTCTGCCATTACATCATTACGTGTTAATGACACATTCAACCGCTCATACACTTCTTCACTATGGGAAAGTGAAATATCAATAAAGCGCTGCCATAAGTTTTTGCAATGCTCATCACCTGTTTGCAGTTTAACTACATATTCACGAGATTGATCAGCGAACTCAGGGCTTTCATCAAACAGTTTTTTAGCTTCACGGTAAAAGTTTTCCAGATCAGAAAGCTCCATAGACAACGCATCTGGATTTTCTGAAGTCAGCTTTTCCATGTACGCGATCAGCATTCCAAACTGAGTACCCCAATCGCCCACATGGTTTTGCCTAATCACTTTATGGCCGAGAAACTCCAAAGTTCTGGCTACAGCATCCCCAATAATGGTGCTACGTAAATGGCCTACATGCATTTCTTTCGCCAGGTTAGGCGCAGACAGGTCAACAACGACTGTTTGTGGTTTGCTCACTGGTTGGATGTTAGCTCGCTCATCCTGCTGAGCAGTAATCAGTTGATCAGCCATCCACTCTGGCTTAAGGAACATATTGATAAAGCCAGGGCCAGCAATTTCGAGCTTATCTACCACTTCATCTAAATCAAGCTTGGCTAGTACCAGCTCTGCAAACTCACGAGGGTTCATACCCAACTTTTTAGCAATAGGCATAACCCCGTTTGCTTGATAGTCACCAAAGTTGGCTCGGGAACTCGGCCTTACCACTCCAGGTGATCCTGCAGGTGCTCCTGCCACTACGAGCGCTTCACTCACTTTCGCTTCAAGATACTGGCGAATATTCATTACAATTCCTTACTAACACTGGGGGCTAAGGTCAACAATAAGGTTTGGCTAAAGGCATTCTAGCATGCCCGGTTAACAACTAAGGACAGCAAGCAAGTGCCTGGAGTTGCATCAATGTAGGGATGATTATCGTCGTCGCTGTGCAAACGGGGCCTGCCAGGCTAGGACAGCTGTCTGCAAACATTGAGATAATGAGGGTGATAGTTTGTTCATGGAAAAATGGTACCTAAATCCTTTTTCTAACTCAACATGAACTGGCCCCAGGTTGTTTGTTAATCATTCAAAAATCCCATAACCCTTGCAAAAAACACTCATGCTACACGAGCCCCAAAAAAATACACATGTGTTAACTTTATATTTTTGGTAGTTAATATACTCAAAGATGCAGGATAGCTGAAAAACAAAGCCTGTTAAGTTTGTGTCAGTTACTATTATGAATGTTACAATAGGGTCTGTTGACATTTGCTCGAAGCGTCTGCTGAAGGCTATTATTTTATATAAGGCGAAAGACGCAATGTGTAGCAACTGACAATACAAGACAGTGAAATAATAGCCCTAGCCCTTTGGGTTGTGGTTTAAAAAACCTCTCTCGGCGTTGCTTGTCGTTTATTTGGAATAATCAAACTGCACTCCTCGCGTCTTAACCGAGGCTTTTTAAGTCACATCAAACAAACGTTAATAAACCCTTGAGATTACTGATAACATCTTATCTGTCACTTATGGCTCAAGCTAATCGCAAAACAAAAAACAGCTCACCTAAACGTGGGGCAAGCAAAAAAAAACCAGCAGCCAGTAAATCGGCAATGCCACCTTGGATGTGGTTATTTACCGGGGTAGTTGTTGGGTTATTCATTGCACTGCTGTTTAAGCTGGCACCTAATGCTATCGATTTAAAGCAAGCCGTGGCCAATAACAGTCCGTCACGCCAGCCTGCTCAAGAGAAATCAGCTAACTCACAGCAGCCGACAAAAGCAGTGTTTGATTTTTACACTATTTTGACTGAAAACGAGACCATTGTTTCAGACCCTGCGCCAGCAAAACCAAAGCCCGCACCAAAGCCTACGGTTAACCAGGAAAACAACAAACCAGAAAAACCTGTACAACCTAAGCCGTCAGCTAATGAAAGCTATGTTTTACAAGCAGGATCATTCCGAAATAAAACAGATGCTGATCGGCGCAGAGCACAGCTAATTTTAATGGGACTATCCGCTCAAACCCAAAAAGTTAATATTAAAAATGGCGAAACCTGGTTTCGGGTGCAAGTTGGCCCATTTAAAACTAAAGATAAGCTTGGTAAAGCGAAAACCTTACTAGCCAGTAACAAAATAGATTCATTGGCTGTGCGGATCAGATGATAGTCACTGCTTGAATTCCGCCAGCTCCCCCCCATATACCTCTAAAATAGTGGTGCATATGCTCTTGTTAACTAAACTGTAAGAAGTTGTTTTAGCGACTGCTTTATTACGAGCCTAAGAGCAGGCAGCCCTCATCAATAGAGAGGAATCAAGTTTGGAACAATATCGTGGTACGACGATTTTATCTGTTCGTCGTCAAGGTAAAGTAGTTATTGGTGGTGATGGTCAGGTTTCTTTAGGCAATACCGTCATGAAGGGTAATGCCCGGAAAGTCCGCCGCCTATTCAATGGCAAAGTCATTGCCGGTTTTGCTGGTGGTACTGCGGACGCATTTACCTTATTTGAGCGCTTCGAAGCCCAGCTTGAGAAGCACCAAGGTCATTTAGTGAGATCAGCGGTCGAACTGGCCAAAGACTGGCGGACTGATAGAGCCCTCAGAAGACTAGAAGCACTGCTAGCTGTTGCTGATGAAAAAGCTTCATTGATTATTACCGGTAATGGCGATGTGATCGAGCCAGAAGATAGCTTAATTGCCATTGGCTCTGGCGGCCCATTTGCTCAGTCTGCAGCAAGAGCACTACTGGAAAACACCGAACTAAGCGCACGCGATATCGTAGAAAAAGGGTTGGAAATAGCAGCAGATATTTGTATTTATACCAACCACAACCGCACGATTGAAGAACTAGACTGCGAATAATCACTGATCAGTAGCAAACAGGTTTACTATGGCCAACATGACCCCTCGTGAAATCGTCCATGAATTAGACAAGCATATTATCGGCCAAAATGAAGCCAAGCGTGCCGTAGCGATTGCTTTACGGAACCGCTGGCGCCGAATGCAGTTGGACGAAGAACTTCGCAACGAAATCACCCCTAAAAATATTTTAATGATCGGCCCAACTGGTGTCGGTAAAACTGAGATTGCTCGCCGCTTAGCTAAGCTTGCCAAGGCACCTTTTATAAAAGTAGAGGCCACCAAGTTTACTGAAGTTGGTTATGTAGGCCGCGATGTTGAGTCCATTATGCGTGACTTAGCTGATGCAGCCATCAAAATGATGCGTGAAGAAGAAATGGAAAAAGTTAAGCATCGTGCTTTAGATGCTGCTGAAGAGCGCATTTTAGATGCACTGCTTCCTCCCGCACGCAGTTTTGAAGAAAACTCTCAAGAAAAAGACAACTCCACTACTCGCCAGGTATTCCGTAAAAAGCTACGCGAAGGTGAGCTAGATGAGAGGGAAATTGACATCGAAGTGAAAGATAGCCCAATCGGTGTTGAGATTATGGCGCCTCCTGGCATGGAAGAAATGACCAGCCAGCTGCAAAGCATGTTCTCAAATATGTCTGGCAGCCGTAAAAAAACTCGCAAAATGAAAATTAAAGACGCCTTGAAACAGGTGCAAGATGAAGAGGCAGCTAAATTAGTCAATGAAGATGAATTAAAAGCAAGAGCATTAAATGCTGTTGAGCAAAATGGTATTGTCTTTATTGATGAAATAGATAAAGTGGCTAAACGCTCATCTGGCAGTAATGCTGATGTTTCTCGCGAAGGGGTCCAACGGGACTTACTGCCTTTAATCGAAGGCTGCACCGTCAACACCAAGTTTGGCATGATAAAAACAGACCATATTTTATTTATTGCTTCAGGTGCATTCCACCTGTCTAAGCCATCTGACTTAATTCCAGAGTTACAAGGTCGTCTGCCTATTCGTGTTGAGTTAAATGCACTTTCAGTAGAAGACTTTAAACGTATTCTTACTGAGCCAGACGCCTCTTTAACAGAGCAGTATCAAGCGTTAATTAGCACTGAAGGCTTAACCATAGAATTTACCGATGATGGTATTACTCGTGTTGCTGAAGTGGCCTGGCAAGTTAACGAAACTACCGAAAATATCGGTGCTCGCCGTTTACATACGGTAGTAGAACGACTACTTGAAGAAATATCTTATAGTGCTGCTGACTTAGGCAGTGAGCAAAATGGCGAACCACTAAAAATTGATGCCAGCTATGTAGATAAACATTTAGGCAATTTAGCACAGGATGAAGATTTAAGTCGTTATATTCTGTAAATAAGGCTATAGTCGTAATAGTACATTTCATGGAAGAATTTTAGGGCAAGCTCACAGTTTGCCCTTATAAAAATTTAGCAAATCCTAATAAAAACTGTTTTTCTTCTGTATACCTATTTAATCCACGTCATGTCGTAATCACAAATTTATCCATTCAATAGTCAACATACTATACCCATCACAAATCGTATCAAAAATAATAAGAAGTGAACATGCTCAGTTACCTTGCTACCTTCTCACTATTAGCGGCTCAGTGGGTGCCCATGCAATGGCTTTTTATGAAAATACTGAAGGGCTCTCGATATTCTTTGACCCTAACGAAAGAGCAACCGTTTATGGTGAAAAACACGATTTGAGCAAGGCCATTGCTTTTGAATTACAAAAATACGATTTTTTACAGCCGCATACTGTTTCTATTACTAATGTAGAGCCACTTTAACAACAATTAAATATTGCTCTACAGAATTAAGTATTATCTTGTAGAGCAATTTTACATTACTTAATCCAGCCTTCAGATTCAAATATTTTTAGTGCGTCTTTCGATTTTAAAAATTCAGCAAATGCTGTTGCTTCTTTATCCGCTTTTGACGAAATAGCAATATTCATATCTCGATAAATTCTTCGTTCTGGTTCGATTTCCACATAATCTGTTTTATCAGTGTGGTTTAAAGCCCAGTGAGCCCAGGTAATCCAAGCATCAGCATTCTTACCTTTAAAGGCTCTAAAACTTGCACCACTACCTTTTTCATAAGAAATAATATTAGCTCTAAGCATTTTTACATCATTTAACTTACCTAAGCGACCTGCAATATCTTCCCACACAACTGTACCTGAAGTGTTATAAACACCTTTACCTTCTGTGACAACTACCTTCATACCAGGTTTAAGCAAATCCTTAAAACCAGTTATTTTTTTAGGATTGCCTTCTTTAACAATAATCACCGCAGGTCGAATATAAATAGGCTCAACATCTTTTTCATCAAAAAACTTATAATTTTCAGTAAAAGCCGTCATTGATTGCTCAGATGAACCAAAAATGATATCTGCTGACTTCTGAGCTCTCTCTGTCCACTTATATTCAGGCCCAAAAACAACTTCAACTTTAGTCCCCGTTTTCTTTTGAAAGGCCTTGCCTGCTCTAATTAAAGCCGTGTGCGGTCCGCCTGGCCCAAACACGGTCACAACCCCATCTTTAGGCTGATGTTCAACTTTTGGGTTATGTAGAGAAGCTCCATTCACAAAGGTAGATGATAAAACAACAGATAAACCCAGTGTAAGCTTTTTAATAGAAAACATAACAGCACCTTTTAATATATAAGACTTTTAATTATTAACCTTAGGAGTAGTTACTTCATAGAGAACGCAGCTTTTTTGATATATTTCAATAATGATTACATCATTGCGGGCTTTGAGATGAACTATTCAGCTTTAAAAAATAATAAAAGATGAGGGAATAAACGATAGCAAAAGACTGTAACCAAATCCTATCATGGAAGACATACATGTATTAAAGATTCAAAAAAAGCCGCTTATTAGCGGCTTTTAGCAACAAGCTAAACTTTAACAAATTGGCCAAGGCTTCTTAACTCTGCGTGTACATCATCTTTTGCTCGTAAACTGTTATAAAAAACTGCTGCATCCTTTGCTGACTTCTCCAAAATGCTTGGCTCTTGAAACAGGTTTTGGGCAATATTTTTAAACTCTTCTCTACCATCAAATGCCTCATGCAGCTTACCTGTCACTCTATCATCTGCAAGTGCATACTGAATTTCATTCATTGAATGGCCACCATCAAAATA
The DNA here is from genome assembly GCF_028858535.1 of Spartinivicinus poritis. Lineage (NCBI taxonomy): Bacteria > Pseudomonadati > Pseudomonadota > Gammaproteobacteria > Oceanospirillales > Zooshikellaceae > Spartinivicinus > Spartinivicinus poritis. The sequence continues at coordinate 121,012 of NZ_JAPMOU010000006.1, read as the reverse complement.
CACAAACATTAATCCTTGTAACTCTAAATGATCTTCCAAACCTCTTGGGTCGGCATTTTTATGTAGCTCTTTGCAAGCTCTTATAGCACCATGCTCAATTAAAATAGTGCCTGAAGGACCGTTTATATAGGTGCCTACCCCTTTATCAAAAAGTTGTTTTGTATAGGAGCCTTCAATATTATTATCTCTATGGTCAGGATCAGATATTTCTAGCCTATCTGGGCAACGGGTATGTTTACCTGACTCCATACTACCTTTGTAGTCATCTTTATACTTAATAGAAAACTGTTGATTAAGACGAAGATCTGCTGGAGAAGCATCAAAATTTCGTAATAGTCCAACAGACTGGCTATCAGCTTGCCTGAACATATCTCCTTCTGCTATTTTGATTTCAACCCTACCTTTACCTGGGGCCTTAAACAGGTCAAAAATACCGTCCCAATGCTCTTTTGGCAACTTAGCACTTGCTTCTTCATTGTTTCTCAAATATAGGTTCAAATATCTGTTTTGATAAACTTTAAGCAGTTTAGTTTTAGCATCCGGTGTCAAACCACTCAACGTTTCTATGGTTTCCTTCACCCTTGGCAGAAAAGCACGAAATTGGGCATCAAAGTCACTTTTCTCGCCTGCACAAGCCTTATCAAAACTTTTAACAATGTCTTCAGGTAAAAAGTTATTTCTAATATAATTGGCTTGTTTCTCTGAAAACTCAAAATATTTGTTATATTTTGCAGGATCTGAAAATATGCTCTCCATTGCATTCTTGGCATAATAGCTTTCAAATACCCTTCTAACTGGGTCATTCACTGCTTTAAGCTTATCTTCTCGACTTAAATTACTCCCATCAAAACCAGTTATTAGATCTTTCAAATCCTTAGCGCTATGTTTATTTTTAATGACTTTGCTCAAAATTTCTTGTGTTTTTGTTTCCCCGCCTTCAGAAATTCTAAACCGATTGATACCCGAGCTTAATGCACCATCTTTAACTGACCATCTCGTATCAGTAGGTGGTATCTCATCTTTTGAGTATTTCTCTATAAAAGGAGTCTCAAACTGACCATTGTATATTACTGAATTTCTGACCGGTTGATCAAAACCCGTTGTATTAAAAAATAAAGTTCTTGTTTTTTCTGCGCTTCCATCTATTAACAGGGTTACTTTTGGCTTATCTAATCTCCCATCAAGCGAGCTCGCTTGTTTATTTTCACTTTTGTCTTGATCAGTCGCATTATTATATAACGCACTAGAATTCTGACTTGCTGAGTTATAGGAAACTTCTCTACCATTTAATTGTCCTTGGTTAGTTGAAGATATTTCCTGTGCCGGATAATTCTGTACAGGTGAATTGGAATTAATTGAATTTGAGTACATTGCTTTTCCTCAACAAGTAATAGAATACTGCTGTCGATACCAAATTTATATCTACAAAAAACTTAGTATATGAAATACATTTAAATTACTTATAGAGAACCCGCTCCAAATACTGTACTGGAACACCTTGAAGCAAACTATTCAGACTGAGCAATATAAATATGCAACAATAAATATAATGCTCAATAATATTCCGACAATATCAGCAGATACACAGCTGCTTGGTAATATGCATAATCTGAGCTTCCACCTTCCTTAGAAAACAACTAATAACAACACATCCTTTCCAAAACTATAAAAACACATGCGCCACAAAAAACATGTGCAATGCTGAATCAGAGCAGGGTTTTCTTAAAACAATTAAAGAACACCTAAAGTTATATTAAAGTAACAAACATGTATTCTTGTTTTTGTGGTCGATGATTTTTATACAACTGACAACTTCAAATGCATTTAATCTCATTATTAGGTATTTATCACACAATCCAAACAAAGAAGACAACAGCTGTTTAATTAAACGATTAATTAATTACCCTAGAAGATTCAACGAACATAATTAATTTCAAATATAATAATATACTTATAAACTTACTCCTTTATTAATTACTTATTTTCGATAGAAACTATTTCTCTAGTCCGAATACATCATCAGATACCAATGACTCTAGTAGGCCATATGGAATTTTTATGTGGTTTGGTGAAATATTCAGGCTAGTACTTATTTTGGTAGACTTGAAAATCTCACTTTAACTTTTTACAACAGCCTAGGCGTACAAATCGCTGTTGCGGAGACACCTGGTCTAAAGAATGAACCCGACAAAACAAACTTACCATTCTTTACTGTAATTCTTGCCCAGTCGTAAAAAGCATCAAATTTCCCTTTAACACTATGCAAAAAGCACATGGAATCATTAGCATTAGTCATGACCACTTCAGGACTACCATGATGCCAGATAAAAGTTTGTGTCCAAAAAATAGATAATGGGTTTTTAACACAACCAGCCCAAGCTTCCAGTTCATCACTATTTACATTACCACCCAAAACCCAGGAGTTACTCATTCGATTAATGCCCACTTGATCCTGGCTGCTATTAAATGACCCAGCTAAACCCGTTAAAAAGCAACGATGGGTATTATTTGGCACCATTTGTGTGCCACCACCTTGGCTACTTAACCAGTTGAAAGCCGTAAATGAGGAGCTACCATAAAATGAACCCACACACATTGCCCATCCCCCTACTCCCTGTTGGCGTGAAGTACCTCCTAAATAATATTTACCATTATTTTGATAAACTCTGACAATTTCATTTCTGCTTTCAAAAGCCCCTTTGACCCCTGTTAAATAACAAACATTAAAAGCGGTTAGTCCCATATCTTGCTCATAACGCCCCTGTGTCCATTGATATTCTTTAGGGGGGTCAGCGAAGCTGGTGATAGAAAATAAAATGATAAATGTTATTAATATTATCCTTAACATGAGCGTATTATCCTTTTACTAATTAAGCTTTTCTTTTAATAGGTATTTTTATGGTTTTATAAGCTCATTAGATTAGAACATCACCACAGCATTACCACTTAAAATTAAACGGGTACACTTATTGCTGGATAGCTACTAACTATCAATAAACGGCAAACAATTACCGGCTAACTATGAACGTAACAACTAATACTCACCCCATAATCGACCATGCCAGACACGAAGGGAGCCAGCAGGCAAAGGTTAATTCTCAAACGGGCCACCAACAAGGTGAAAGCAATAACAAAGCTGCAAGCCCTGAGTCTATTCATCTCTCAGGGCAGATCAATTCGCCCAGCCTTAAGTTACATAGGGATTTCAAGTTAGCTAGCTACCAGACCGAGCTTCGCCAAACCATTGACTCGTTAAAAGCTCAACTGCAACATACTTTGAAAGACATGGGATTGTTAGAGTCAACTTATCTGAAGGTTTCATTAAATGATGCTAATGAAGTTAAAGTGGACTCTTATCTAACTCCCGATATGGCAAACGCAATTGCTTCCAAGCTCAATAGTGATGAGCTTTTTACCCAACGCTTTAAGCAACTTGCACAGAACCAACCCACTGTTAGCTATCTGCAAAATATCACTCAAATCAATAAGGCTTACAATAGCCCAAATAATGTGTTTCAACAGCTGATGCAACGGTTTCAGCCAGGTATGTCATTAGGCGAAGTTTCTCGCCACTTGCAGTCTATTGTCCCTGCCAGTAAGACGGCAGCAACATCATTTAGTTTTGAGTTTAATGGTTATTAAAGGCCAGCTCTCATTGCTCAATAAAAACACTAAACAGCGAATAGCTATCTCTCTTTGCTTTATTTCGGTGTAAACTGGGTTAAATTGTTATTAAAACTGATTTACCCATGACAACCACAGCACCGATTCCACAAGATATCAAACTGCATAAACGCTCTAAAACATTGGAGTTGGTTTATGCCGACCAACGCTATACCTTAACTTGCGAGTTTCTTCGTGTTCACTCTCCATCTGCGGAAGTGCGTGGCCACGGCAAGCCTATTTTACAAACGGGTAAAGCCAATGTGGCAATTACGGGTGTTGAAGTCGTTGGCAACTATGCACTCAAACTGGTTTTTGATGATGGTCATGACAGTGGGCTGTATACCTGGGAATACTTACAGCAACTGAGCCTTAACCAAGATAAACTTTGGCAACAGTATTTAACAGCGCTTCACGAGGCAGGTGCCAGTCGAGACCCAGACACCAGTGTGGTAAAGTTAGTCGATCTTTAACGAGGGCATGTGATGACAAAACAGCAAGAGCAAGCAGAAGATACTACTCACTTCGGCTATCAAACCGTTGCGAAAAAAGACAAAGCTGAAAAAGTTGCTGAGGTTTTCCACTCCGTTGCCCAAAAATACGACATTATGAATGATTTGATGTCGCTAGGTGTCCATCGTTTATGGAAGCGGTTTACCATCGAACTCAGCGCTGTCAGGCAAGGCCACCAGGTGTTGGATATTGCCGGTGGCACAGGTGATTTAGCATTTCAGTTTGCTAAATTGGTAGGCCCTACCGGTCGGGTAGTTTTGGCAGATATCAATAATTCCATGTTAACCGTAGGCCGTGACAAATTAATCGACCGTGGCATTGTTGATAACACTGAATTTGTCCAAGCCAATGCCGAATGTTTACCCTTTGCTGATAATACGTTTAATTGCATTACCATTGCCTTTGGCTTACGAAACGTAACAGATAAAAATGCCGCATTGCGCTCGATGTTACGGGTATTAAAGCCTGGTGGCCGGCTGCTGGTATTAGAGTTTTCAAAAACTGACAACCCATTATTAAGCAAGGCGTACGATTTATATTCTTTCTCTGTATTACCGGCTTTGGGCAAACTCGTCACTAATGATTCAGAGAGCTATCGTTATTTGGCCGAGTCGATTAGGATGCATCCAGATCAAGAAACCCTGAAAGAAATGATGGTTGATGCCGGCTTTGTTAGAGCGACCTACCATAACTTAACGGGTGGGATTGTGGCTGTGCATAAAGGAATAAAGCCTTAGAGGCACCCTTAATAAAATCATATGGAGTAATAGGGTATTCTTCCGCCGCTCTACAAGACCATCCATGGTCTTTAGAGCTAAAGTGGTATCCCGACCACAGCTACAAAATACCCTATCACTCCATATAAAATACCAAGCCTTCAAGGAATTATGAGGTAAGAGGATAGTATTTTTATAATGGCCAGCTCAATTATTACAACCGCAGCTTTTGCTTCTATAGAAACAGCCATTAACCGGATTTTACGGCTTGACCCTATTGCTTTAGAACAACTGGCTAAACTATCCGGCAAAACCCTGTGCATTCAATGCACCATGCCTCAACTGGTCATTTATCTTGAACCAACAGCAGAAGGTGTCAGACTGAAAAGCCACCACGAAGCAGAAATTACCTGTTGTATTTCAGGCACAGGCCCTTCCTTATTACAACTGCTAGTCAGCCAAGATAAAAATAACCAGTTATTTGGTGGTGCAGTGCAGATTATTGGCAGTAGCGATTTTGCCATGCAAATCCAGCAAATACTACAAAACAGCCAATTGGACTGGGAGGGCTGGCTGGCAAAATACACTGGGCCAGTATTTGCCCACACCCTTGGCCAAGGGGTGCGTAGCGGACTAGCCTTTGCCCAAAAAACTGCCAACACTTTTCAGCAAAACTTATCTGAGTATCTACAAGAAGAATTACGCCAGCTTCCTTCACGCAACGAAGTAGAATGCTTTTTTGACGACATAGATGAATTAAAACTGGCTACGGATCGACTAACCGCACGAGTAAAAAGGCTAGCTGCGCAGCTAGACAAAGCGACAAATACTAAAAGCTCATAGCTGTGTTTAACGCCCGATATAACAAGTAAAAGTGCCCTGCAGACCAACTAAAATTTGGCGACTCCAAAGGCTCCCCAGTGAGAGGGCGGTAGTTTTCATAAAGAGGTACACCAACTGCCGTCACTCCTTTACCATGGGTGATCAGCTTATCTGCTAATAATCGCGCTTCTTTGTTAAAGCCATAGTTGATATACTGAAATAAGCCTGGTCAAGCCAAACAGCTCCTTGCCAATAGCCATTTGGTTTAAAGCCCGGGCTACTTTGCGAAGCTGAAGGAAAAGGCATATAACTATTAAATTCGTTAGCTACATTTTAAGTTTCTAATTTCAATTGTATTAGTAATCTTTCCGCCCTTTTATTACCTTGCTCTTTAGCCTTAGTTAACCAGTATTTTGCCTTTTCAATACTCTTTTCAACCCCTTTTCCTTCCGCAAGAATTTTTCCATACCAAAACTCGCCAAAATCAAAATTTTGCTCTGCTGATTTTTCAAACCACTTTGCGGCTTCTTGATATGATTTTTCAGTTCCCCAACCATTATAATACAAAACACCTATATTAGTTTGGGCAGCCATATGACCTTGATTAGCTGATTTCTGATACCAATTAAAGGCTTGACTCAAATCTTTACTTACATTCTGCCCAAATTGATATGCAATACCCATCTCATTTTGACCATTTGCATGACCAGCAAATGCTAATTTTTTATTTAATTCAAATGCCTTATTTAAATCTTTATCAACATACCGACCATACTTATACATAGTAGCTAGTCTTTCAAGGGCTTGTATAGACCCTTGCTCACCTGCTTTTTCAAGCCAGTCTACCCCTTCTGGGATATTTATTTCCGTACCTTGCCCAAACATAAGCATCATTGATGTTTTCAATTGTGCAAAGGCATTACCAAACTCAGCATATTTTTTATACCATTTGAAAGCTTCTGTTAAATCTTTTTCTACTGCTTTCCCATTTTCGTACATAAAGGTGAGTGTTTTCAAAGACTCCTCAACGCCTTGTTCAGCAGCTTTTTGTAAATACATTAGCGCCCTATCAATGCTCGCTTCAACACCATCTCCCCTTAGATAGGCAACACCCATTGTGTACTGCATTAAGTGATCACCATTATCAGCTAGTATTTTCGTCCAATGAACAGCTTTTTCTTTATTCTTTAAAGCAATATACTGTTTAACCAACTCTTTTTGTGCCAAAACATCATTACTATCTGCTGCTTTTTCAAGCAATTCAATACCTTCAGAAGTTTTTCCTTGTTCAGCCAAAGCAACTCCAAGATTACGAATACTTGCCATATCTCCCTTATCTGCTGCTCGCGAAAATAATTCAATTGCTTTCTTTACGTCTTTCTTTAGCCCTTTGCCATAATATAAGCTAACACCATATCGCCTAAGCCCTTCAACACTCCCCTGCTCAGCAGCGAGTTTAGCCCACCTTGCAGATGCAGTATAGTCCACTTCCATATCTTCACAGTCATTTTCATAGTAAACCTTAGACAATTCTACTTGGGCATGGACATAGTTTCTTTCAGCTGAATAAGTCAATAATTCAACTGCCTTCTTACAGTCTTTTTCAAAACCTAAGCCATAACGATAAAATCGTCCAAGATTCGCTACTGCTATTTCATTCCCATATTGAGCAGACTTTGTATACCAATAAATAGCTTTCTGGTAGTCTTGGTCAACATAGATTCCATTACCATATAGAGAGGCCAGATTATTTTGTCCTATTAAATACCCTTGATATGCAGACCTTTTGTACAACTCAAATGCTTTTTCATTACTTTTTTCTACACCCTTACCATTTCTATACATAACTCCCAGTTCATTTTGAGAACACGGATCATTGAGAGTAACTCCTTGTTTAAAAAACCCCACAGCTGCATCAATATCTTTTTCAGGAACTAAGCCATATTGAGCCAGAATCCCAAGTCTACAAAATCCTTCTGCTAAACCATTTTCTGCTGCTTTTTGGTACCAGGAAAATGCTAGTTTATAGTCAATTTTAGTTCCTATTCCATCACTATAAAAATCAGCAACAGATTTTTGAGCCTGTATACTTCCTAGCTCTGCTGCTTTATACATTAATTGAAACGTCTTGTTATAATCTTGGGCAACACCTTTTCCTGTATGATATAGATAAGATAGGTGTCCATAAGCATCTGGTACATTGTATTTAGCTACCTGTTCAAACCACATCATAGCTTCTGAGTAAGCTTCAAGCTCAAGTGCCGTTCTACCTAACTTTAGCATTGAGTAACTTGATCCAGAAGAAGCTAATTTTTCATCAAAATACCAACTTACAGCAGTGCTATAAAAATAATAAAGTTTTGATAGTGCCCTTTTTTCCTTTTCTGAAAATAACTGTTCATCAAGTATACTCCGTTTTTCATCAACTACTTCTGAAGTTTTGGGTTGTCTTATATCAGCGTATATTTGTGTAGTTAATGTTAACGCACAAATAGTTAAATAAATACGGTTCAATAACATGTAATGCTGAGGCCTTAGGTTTTGGTCGGTAATTTATGTTTCATTCACTAAAAATAAATGATAATGAATTTTTTTGAGATTGCTCTATCTGCTTAGTAAATAGAACGAATAAGCCCGCTGATGGTTGGCTTTGGACTTATGGAGTTTCAATAGGCTCTTTTATTTCTATAAGCTCCGTTACTTTCCCTTGCTTTACTTTAAGAAACCAACAGAACCTATATCTTAGAAGCGTGAATTCATCTGTCATTTCAAAAAGCATAGCTCCTTGGTCCCCTTCAATTACTACTTTTTTCAGCTCTACATCTTTAGAAGTTGCTTCATCATCAAGCTCTAACCACACTTTTGCGTCAATCATACTTGATGGCCCAATGTATTTGAAATCTTCAGCAAAAAGCCCTTTGTCTAAGCTATTAGTTAACTTCCACGAATTAAAAACCTTAAAAAAGTAGCTCTTTCATTAAAAATTTTAATAGGTGTATCAATTAATCATAAGCGCACTAGTTTATTTTTCAAACTCAAAATGTCGTTTCATCAAACTCATAGGCTCGCGAAGATCTATTTTCAAAAAGTCCAATAACTCAAAAAACCAAAAAAGCTTTTGATCCACTTCATCCAGCCCTTTATTAGCTGATAAAAGCGAAATTCCAATTCTAGAACTTAAAATGGCTTCACTACTAAAATCCCGAATTGCATCTCTACTGTCAATATAAGCCCAGAACTTTTCTAAAATTTTAGAATACTCTTCTTCCGATATATTTCCATGCTGAAAATCACTAGCAACTTGCAATGCATTCGGTAGTTCATCAGGAAAACCAATATCTAGTTTTTCTAGAACTTTAATCATGAAATTGAGGTACAGTTTCATGATATTTTCATTATCTTCAGGCCATCTAATTTGACTGATATACATAGTTTTTTCAGTAATTTATATTTAAGTAATCAAGAACATCGGAAAAAGATGAGCGAATAGTTATGACATGCAAAACATATAAACAACTAACTACCTATTCGCTTCATAGCAATAGCAGAAAAGTTCAACTGATAGTAAACCTTGAAAGCAAGTCTTTTAAGTACCAAATTGCTAAAGAACAACAAACAGCTGGTATTATAAACACAAATTAGCTTTAGTTAAACAGATGAGATATTTATAGGAATAGAAAATAATTGCTGCGCAGAACGTATTCCCTTTAACCAAGTTTGCCCTAATTGACGACTCAGTTGTTGTATTTTTTCCTTGGGACCCACCACCCTGTTAAACTGACGGGTCAGTTGTTGCATAGTATTTACATCAACGCCTAATCGCTGCAAAATAGGAGGGATATGAGCAGGAATTGATCCTCGTTTGTCCTCACGAATAGCTCTACCACTCCAGTCAACTAAATCAAAGTAGTCACTCTCATGAAAATAAATACCACAGGTTGGATCAAGCTCAAGTTTAATATTACCACTAAAAGGTAACAACACTGGTGGTTTATTTTCTTCTGTTGATTTTTGTTTCGTAGCTCTTTTTGAGGTTTTAACTTTTTTAATTACTTTTTTCTTCTGTCGGGCCTGAATTCAACTTTGTACCGAAGTAAAATCAGAAGTTTCTGGCCTGTCAGACAACTTAGTCCGAATAGGATTTAAATCCACATAGGCCATACAGGTTAACAGAGCTTCTTCTGCTAACAAGGCTTGGCTCTTAAAACGAGACTCCCAAAAACGACCTTTACAATTATCCTCCTTATTCGCTTTGCGTGCAATAAACTCATTTAAACAACGCATAAACCAGCTTAAATCACAAAGTCGCTTGCGCCATAGCTGAATAATTTCATTCACTACCAAATTTTCTGCTTTACCCGTTTCACCATTTAACCACCGATTAACTAAAAAGTTACCGTTATAAAGTTTCATCCAGCGTTCAACCACCTCATGATTACTCCACTCTTCTACTCGATGGTTATTAATACGAACAACAATATGATAATGATTGCTTATCGCCGCATAAGCACAGAGGTCAATTGCAAATATATCCACCAACTCTGCTAAGCGATCAACCACCCACTGGCGACGATGCTTAAATGACTGGCCTGTCAATTGATCTTCACCACATAAAAACGCCCGCCTCACACAGCGGGTAATACAATGATAAAAAGGCATCGCATCTAGCGACACCTGTTCTCTATGGGCATGTGTCATACCAACATACCCTTTTATTTGACAATTAATTTGGTCTTAGATGAAGCTTTTATTTAGTCTTTTGCAACTACTCTCATTAAAACAATTGGACTCAATGAACCATTCTCTCCAGTATCACAAATGCACTCCACCATATTAATGTCAAACACGTATATAGCTGGATATCTACCATCATCCCTATTCAATAGATATTCTCTAAACTTTAAAAAATTCCTCGTATATAGTTTTGATCTTTTCCGTGCTTCAATATAAACATAACACGGGTCTGGATCAAAGTCTTTAATTTCATCTAACTTTACCCAATTTACAGCTCCCTTAAAATTACTCCAAATTAAGCCGTGCGTAGATATATCTTTCTTTATAAATTCTTTTCGAAATTTATTTTTAAATTTTTCTAAAACAATCTTCGTCTCATCGAGAGGAAGAGAAAGACCAAAAATATTTGAAAATTGATCATCATCCAACATAATTAATTCCATATATCAAAGAAGACATGCCCATCAGCTCCGGTATTTTTTCCAGAACGCCAGTCATACCATTTAATATGCTGTAAATCATTACTAAATGGCACAGTCCCTGTTTCATTCCCTCTATGATATTCGTAACCGTGTGTCCCTCTAGTTTGAGGTTTCTGGTGTGGTAGCTTATTTCCAAAAGCATCTTTAACCAACTGTTTAGCATCTCGCTGAGAAGTAACACGAAAATTATGTCCACTGCCATCAACAGCATGTCCTGTAGCATTTCTTATAGAATCAACAGCTTTACTCCATGCTTTTGACCCTTGCTTAATAAGAGGTAATTCACTTGCCTTACTACAAGGGCACTCATTATGCACAAATGCTTGCTGCTCGCCAGCATAATAAGTATGGAAATCTGCAACTGTCAGATTATAGGTATCTTCTGTTCGACCAGCTTCTGTCAGGCTTACCACTTCCAGTGACTTACCTTTAAAAGCTTCTATCTGCATCCCTGACTCAAGCTTGGCAGAATCGACCCAGCCTTTCCCGATTACCCAAAATGGATGGTTATCCGTTACTTCAATCGTTTCTTCTTCACCTTCTGTATTTTTTAGCACTAAGGTATATAGGGGTTTACCTTCAGTTAAAATACGATCAGTGATGGGTTTAAGTGCTACTTCTCCTGTTTCAGGGTCTTTCGAATAAACCAGTGTGCCTTCTTCAATGGTTTCAATGGATTACCATATGGTGATCATTGCCTGTTGCCACTTTGAGGTTATCCACTGCTGCCAACTCTGTTAAACGATCAACCACCCACTGGCGACGATGCTCAAATGACTGGCCTGTCAATTGATCTTCACCACATAAAAACGCTCGCCTCACAAAATGATTAATACAAAGTGGTAAAAAGGCGTCGCATCTAGCGACACCTGTTATCTATGGGCATGTGTCATACCAACATACCCTTTTATTTGACAATTAATTTGGTCTTAGATGAAGCTTTTATTTAGTCTTTTGCAACTACTCTCATTAAAACAATTGGACGCAATGAACCATTCTCTCCAGTATCACAAAAAATTTTATAGGATGTCCTTATTATTTAAAGTTTAGTTATTGATATTTCATGGTTTGAAGAATTTTCTATAAATTTATCTATTTCCTTTATGCTTCCGACTTTGATACCAAACAAATAAGTTGGATCAAAAAAAAGTACCTGACCATTATCTAATTTTATAGATAATGCTAAGCACTCAATTTGATTGGAAACACTTTCAGCACCATAAAAAGTTATTGAGTCAATTTTGTTATCAGCCAATGAACTAGTCATATACACATTAGCTGCTGAGTATTTACATAGTGACATTTCTTCTTCAATTTCAAAGTCAAAAGTGAAGTCTACTTCTTTTGTGATGCTAGTCTTAAGTCTTGAATATTGCTCAATTGACTCTAATTTAACGAATACTTGACCTACTTCTAGAAACAAATGTGTATGAAATGTTGTTACTTCTGCAATTTTGTCTTCGAAGTCAACGACGCCGATATGAATAATATCGTCAAGCTTTTTGTGTTTGATCGTATTCCAGATATTATCAGTCATATTTATTCCTTCATAAATTGAGAAAATTGTATATCCATACCTTTGCCAGACTCAAGTAACGTTACAAATTCACCATTCTCTTTAGTAGCTATAGTCATTCCATTCCCTCTATATATGTTTAGCAATGGTTGATCTTTGCCAGCTGTTGACTTACCAACATATTGCACAGTTCCATCTTGAATAACTTTTCCAATATCTTCTAAAAATCTTCCGCTGTCTTTTTTAAACTTTGGATATTTAGTCCCTAACTGATCTTCCAAGATTTTTTTATGTCTAATAAAGTGATCTTTAAAATTCTTCCCTGCTGTAATGCAATCACAATTATGCACAAATGCTTGCTGCTCGCCAGCATAATAAGTATGGAAATCTGCAACTGTCAGATTATAGGTATCTTCTGTTCGACCAGCTTCTGTCAGGCTTACCACTTCCAGTGACTTACCTTTAAAAGCTTCTATCTGCATCCCTGACTCAAGCTTGGCAGAATCGACCCAGCCTTTCCCGATTACCCAAAATGGATGGTTATCCGTTACTTCAATCGTTTCTTCTTCACCTTCTGTATTTTTTAGCACTAAGGTATATAGGGGTTTACCTTCAGTTAAAATACGATCAGTGATGGGTTTAAGTGCTACTTCTCCTGTTTCAGGGTCTTTCGAATAAACCAGTGTGCCTTCTTCAATGGTTTCAATGGATTGTTTACCACTAGCTGTTAATACTGGCGTACCTGCTGCAAAACAACACTTGCAACCACGCTTAAACAAATTTCCTACTTTTGAAGTAAATTTAGCTCCTATCCTTGCAGCACTTGAAGCAGCTACCTTAGCTGGTCCACCAACTAAAGACACAATTTCAACAGTAGCAGCACCTTTACGCTGATTAGCAGGAATGTTTGCATCAGGTAGGAAGTTAACAACTCTACCTGCAGGATGCATAGAGGCTAAGCCTTTAGCTTCATTATAAATAGCCTTTGCACCGCCAATCATCTGGCCTGTCCAAGTACCTTCCGTTTTTTCAGCAAAGGTATTTGGCATTAAAAAAGAGCCAACTGTATGCAAATATGAGGAAGATGTATTTGGCGTATGCGCTTCTGAATTAGTCCCCCACGGATCCACATACGCCACTGGATTATTCATCACATAGGCATAGCGGTTTACTCCGTCCACAAAACCCAGTGGGTCTAGTTGGGTAAAACGACCAACTGATGGATCATAATAGCGGTTACGATAATAAATTAACCCTGTGGCATCCGGTTCACGACCAGTGTAACCATAGGTGCGGATTGCCTCACCAGTTGTTGCTAATTGATTACCCCAGGCATCAAAGCGTTGGCTACCTAATACTTGACCTTGTGTATTAGTGGTGCTGGTAATGGAGCCCAATGTATCACTATGGTAATAGGCAACACCTTGTTCGGTTATTCTGGCTAGCGGGTCATCGATACCAATGCCATAACCGTAACGGGCTTTGGGTTGTTTCCAATTGTTGCCGTATTCTGCCCAAATATCTGGCCCGGCATAATGGTAGCGTGTTTGCTCGCCATTACTGACTTTTTCTATCCGCTTACCAGTAGGGCCGTAACGGTAGGTTTCGGTTAATTGACTGTTTCTTTCTGCCTTAACTAGTTGATCTAGTGCGTTGTAGTGTAGGGTTAAAATATCATCGCCATTTTTACGGCTAATTAAGTTACCGTTTTTATCGTAACTGAATTCACCTGTCGTGGCTTTAACCTCACCGGCATCATCTAATTCATCAATTTTGGTGATTTGATGTAAGGCATTATGGGTATATTTAAGGGTTTTGCCCCATTGTTCCCTCGTTCGCCAATTACCGAATGGGTCATAATTGATTTGGTCAATGGCCAGTTTAGGATTATTACGGTTATGGATACTGGCTCGGCGTTTCCGGTCAATGACTTGGGTTAATCGGTTTAAACCATCATATTGGTAAGAGCGCCAATCTTTAATAAAACCATTAACCTGATGGTTATAGGTGCTGACATTACCTCTATCATTGTAGTTATAGCTATGGGCTTCAATAGCGGTTTGACCAGGTACCCCCGTTTTTATTTCTTTTATGCTGCCATCCCTAAAATAGCTATACGCCATCTGCACATTATTAGGGAATAATTTATGGCTTAAACGGCCTGCTTCATCATAAATGTAACTAACTTGACGTTTATTACCCAGCGATACACTGCTCACCCGCCCAACAGCATCATATTGATACTGCTGCTGGAAGCCATCGTTATCACTAATGCTATTGAGTAACCCACCTAAGCTGTATTGATAAGATAAGATTTTACCAGCACGGGTATCCTCTACTTCTGCCAACCGATGGGCTGCATCATACCCATAACGTAAAGCCATCTCGTTGTTAGCAATACGTAGCAATTGTCCCCAGCGATTATATTGATAGGTTTGATATAACTCATTATCGCTATCTGGCTGAGTGCGCTGACTTTTTAATAGACCGCTTTCATCATATTGATAAAGGGTTATTTGGCCTTCAGCATCAGTACTTTTTATTAAATTACTGTGCTCGTCATACTCAAACTTATTGGTATGACCTAAGGCATTGCTTGCCGTTAATTTACGACCAAAGTCATCATAGGTATAAGTGGCTTGTACGGATACCTGATCAGCCGACTTATCACCAGCCTCATTGGTATAACCTGCTTCAACTTGAGTTAAAAAGCCTAAGTTGTTGTAGGTATAGCGAGTAACTGGCCTGACCCGTTTTAGTAGTTTGTCATCATAAACTGGCGACACTACTCGTATAGCACGACCTAAACTGTCGTATTCAGTTAATGTACTACGTCCTTCCTGATCAGAGACTTTAATCACCTGACCATTTTTGTTGTATTCGTAGTGGGTTTGCTTACCGGTTAATGAAGTTGGGCTTGGTGAAATGGTGGTTTTTAACCAGCCATTATTGTCAGCACCATAATAAACAAACTGGGCTTGCGTGCCATCAGGATAAGTCGTTGAACGTTTTCGGCCTAAAATATCCAGGTCATGGCTAATGGTGTTACCCTCAGCATCATACGCTTTGATCAGCTGATTGCCTGAGTTATACACCATTTGCACTACATATCCATCAGGATTTGTAATGCCAACAACATTACCTACTTCATCATATTGATAACGAGTGGTTGCACCTGTTTGGTTTGATACTGCAACTTTTCGGTTGGCTTTGTTATAGCTCAGTGTTTGCTGGCTAAAAATTTGATATTGACCATCCACAAAATCCGCTACATTTTGACTTAGTGGTAAGCCAGATGCGTCGTATTGAAAAGCGACTTTATTGCCTAAAGCATCTTTGTGGCTAGTTGGCTGGCCAATGGCATTGTAGGTTTTTTCAAAAGGATAAAAGCCACCCGTTACGCCTTTAGTTGGGCGCCCCAGTGCATCATACTCAGTGAAATAAGGGCCATAACCTTCCTTTTCACCAATTACCCCATCACCATTAATATCTCCATAATAGGTAACACTGGTTGGGTATACGCCTTTTACCTTGTTAGTTGTATCGTTATATTCAAATACCGTGTAAGGGCCAGAGTTAGGGTTGTTGAAGTCCTTAACCTGACGAGACTCAACTACATTTCCCCACTCGTTATAACGGTAACGAGACCAACTAATAATATTATCAGCATACTGAGTGAGAGAGTCGCTGGTTAACGCCGTTGGGTTAATACCTGCACCAAAACCCTTTTTAAAGCGTACACTATCAGTTGCTTGACCTTTGTCGTTATACAAGGTCAGGCTAATATCACCTCTGGCATTTTCTACAATACCTGGGCTACCAAAAGCATTATGGTATCGATACTGCACCTTGCTACCAGAAGCCATGGTAGTCTCAACCAGGCTACCTTGATCATCATAATGGTAACTGACTTTATGACCCATTGGGTTGGTATAACTGGTGCGCAAGAAGGGGTCACGCTCATCATCAAAACCAAAGCGATGAACACCGCCATTTAAATCAATCTTTTTAATTAGCAGGGCATTTTCATTAAAAAAGAAATGCTCGCTAAATCCACGCTCACTGGTAAAAATAGCTTCACGACGGAAGTCATTATATTTAAACGATGCGGTTTCATTTAACGCATTGTAATGGCGATAAGCTTTACCATTAGCGTAATACTCAAAGGTCATCTTATAGCCATTGGCATAAGCGAACGTTTTCATACTGTGATTAACGTTCGGGCCATCTGCTTCTGTGTAGTAGCTATAAGTGGTCGCTGCTACCTTGGGGTTATCAGGCCTGAAATAACGAACTAAATCCCCTAAATGGTTATACTCATAACGATAGGTGTTACCACTCCAGTCAGTTATTTGAGTAATATGGCCTTTGCTGTCATAACTGAAATTAACTTGACGATTATCAGCCGCCGTAACAGAGGCTAGTCGGTTATTAGCATAATTTAGTTTCAATTTATTACCGTTATTATCAGTGATTGATAATAACTGGGCTTTATCACCTACCTTGCCTGCTACATTACTGAATAAATAGCTTAAGCCATTTTTTTCAGTTAATTTGTAACCACCAGCTGTTTTTTCAAAGCTAAAATAATAGCCTTTAGGAATTTCAGCATTGGCTTTAGTTAACGTTGTAATTCCAGCAGCATTTGCGGAGCTGGCAGGTACGCCAATAAACCGTTTTGCACCGGAGCCATCAACCCAAATCACTGAAGAGGTTTTATTATCTTTGGATTTACCATCAATAAAGACTAAAGAGTGATTTAAACTATGGGTCCAACCATAACTAAGAGGTCCATCAGTTTTACCACGGCTATTATAGTGGCGCTCAAAAATTATCGGTAACCCCCGTGCCGGTAATATAAAATCACTTTCTTTGTGATACATATTACCAGTGACCATATTAACAGGGTCACCACTATAAATATTTCCTTCGTTTATCCCTGATCCTGTCGAACTATTTAAATCAGGTGCTAGTGTAGAAGACTCTTTAATGTTTAATTTTGAAGTATCACCATTGGCTGCATTCGCCCAAGCATGATCAGTTGTATCAAACCAAAATGAGTCTTGGACTTCCGGTACAACATTATAACCACTGCCTAATGCTTCATTGACAATATTAGGATTAATCCCCATTTCAGGAATCGCATAACCACCTGAGTATTGGCCAATTGAAAATGAAGCACTTAATTTCCCATTCGCTTTATCTTCTAGAAAATATAACGATGTTAGCCCGACCCATCCTTCATAATCTATCGGGTACTGGGGAATTGTTAATTTACCGCCATTGGTTTTTAAACGATTAACTAACTGATCAATGGCTTGAGGCGGATAACAACCTGCAGGTTTAGTATTAGGTGCACAAGCTTTTGCCCATTTTTTAAAGGCATTGCCGTCAGTAAAGGTTTGAACTGGAATATTTTGCTGATGAGCGATTTGGATACCTGTAATAGTACTTACCGCATCCAGCAAGGCATTTTCTTGCCAAATATAGCTTTCGTACTGAGAGCCCACCATTCCAGCCAGCTTGAATGTTTCAGCATTGGTTTTACCTGTTTCAAGATCCGCTATACGACTGATTCCCCCAGGCACATCCACTAAAAAGCCTCTGGAGTATAAGGCGAATGGCGTATTAAACACATAGCGGATATTCGCTTCAGTGCTTGTTAATCCAATATGATGGCCATTCCAACCGGTACTATTATCCAACTGAGCAATACGTTTAGTCGCATCATTGATGTACCGCATATATTTCAGCAGGACAATATCTAAATATTCTCCAACAACATCATCCGGATTTTGCCAAGGGTTAGGGTTAGCTTTAAGGGCTTTTAATAACCGTTGATTACGCTTAGCTAAATACTGATCTGATGCCTGAAAACCATAAGACTGGATTGCATGGTAATTCAGTGGCTGAATATTTCTGTATTCAACATGACCCAAGTCATAACCATCCACTGTTGTGGCTAGTTTCAATGTAACTGGCTTGAAAATATTATGCTGACACAAAGGTATCGCTTGCTGGTTCGCAATTGATATAGGTTGACCATCGACTTTTATTACAGGGTTAACTGTATAGCTATTAGGACAGGTTAAACCACTCTTGCCTTGTTGCCAGGCTTGCAACGCTTGTTGCGCCTGCGGTGTGCTACCCGCAAATGATAATGTTACCCGCTTTTGGGTCATATCAATTAAGTTAACAGTGGCTCGTTGACTACCATTAATTTCAAAACTGAGTTTTACCCGATAGCTGTCTGGCAATGCAGAAGTCGTTGATTGGCTGTTACCTGAAGTCCAACTGGAAAATTGTTTAACTTTATAGGGTAAAGACTCTGGCAAGTGTGAAAAGCTACGATAAATGGGCTCCCAACGATCCCCAACATCATGAACCGTTTTATTAGGGTGCTTTTCTTTAATCGACTTTTCTATTGCCTCTTCATAAATCTCATGAACGAGCTGTGGTGTGCGTTTACTTAAAAAGTCATTATAATCAAATTTAACATCATGTTTTAACCCAGCAATATGTTTATTGGTTTCATAGCTGGGGTCCATTGGCATCCATTGATAGCCTTGTTTCCCCTCGCCGTCACCGCGATAGTTGGCATAAGGTACACAGGCTTCTACCCAAACATGATCAAAATCAAGCCCCGCATTACCATCAACTAATACAGCTTGATTATTAATATGCAATCCAGCACGCTTAATAACAGTAAAAGCAGCATTGATTTTTTTTACTTTTAACCAGTTAAGATGCTCTGGTTTGTTTTCTAAAAATACATTACCACGTACATAATGGGCTGGAATATTACTGGCACGTAATAACGCAATTAACAGAGAGGCTTGGTCAACATCATTACCCGCCTTACTCCAAAGTGTTGAATTAGTCCCTTTTACAGAACCTCGGTAAGGTTCAAATGACACTTTGTTAGAAACATATTCAAAGATTTTAATTGGTGAATAGTCCAGCTTTTTTGCTAGCTGCTTAATTTCATCAGTAATTTGCACATCAGGTGCTGCATCTAAGTCACCCGTTTTGATATTGCCATCGGCATAGCAAGTACCAGCTCCAGAATGATTGGGAGCAGCTTCATTGCTCGTTGTTCGAGCAGGGTTATTGTTTAAATGTAGTGGTGCCTCAGCATACGCAATGGACCGTTTACGTCGTGATGACCTTTTAGGCGGCTGTTGTACATATGCCGGTGGTTCACCAACAGCTGGGGCAGGAACAACTACTAAGTCTTCGATTGATTCAAAGCTTTTATAAGGATTTGCAGGTAAGTTAAACCAATTGTTTTGATCTACTGGAGACTGTAAATCTTGCAGTAAATTAATTGCTTCATTTAGTGCCGTTACCCGGCTCTCTTGACTACTGGTTGCGGTAATTTTATTCAGTGCCTGGGTTAAAGCATCCAGTGATTGATCAACTTGCCCGACCACTGCATTGCTATCTTCTAAACTGCTATCAGCAAAGCTTTCTAGTTCATTTTTTAAACTGGTAAAATTCGTTATCTGTTGAGCGAGTTGTGCATTCGCTTCCCGCTTGGCGAAATAACGTTTAATAAAATTTTTATCAGTTAATGTCCCTTCTTTAACCTTGTTTAGTACAGTTAACGTTTGGCTTGCCTGTTCATTAATCACTCGAAAGACACTATAAAGAGTAATTTCACTACTATTACGTTGAGTAATCGCATCAACAACCACCCTGTCCAGTGGTGCAACATCTTTATGGGTAGCAGCATTTATATGGCTACTAGCCAAACCTTGGGCCATTATCACAGCCAAGGCTATAGAGCTTATCTTATTCATAAATTTACTGTCTTATTAACTTCAATAAGGCAACGACTATTAGTTGAGCGAAATGCTACTTATAGCCGCCACAGAATAAATAATTAGAAAAAAACTTTTGTTTATAAAATAGGTAAAATCAAACTACTATTAATTAATAAAACTGCTGGTTCATTTACCAACGGGTTACGCCCATCAGCAACTTCCTCACCATCACCTGCGTTGTCACCATCAGTATCTGGATTATTAGGGTCGGTATAAAACAGTTGCTCATCATAGTCAGGCAGTAAATCATTGTCCGTATCAAGCGAGCCTTCACCTTTAGGGTTAGTGCCAGCTAAAAATTCATCAATATTGGAAACACCGTCATCATCCGAGTCTTCTTGCGCATCGTGCTTGTTAAATGGGTTTAATCCATATAAATGTTCTACACTAGCAATTAAACCATCTTGATCTAAATCAGAATCTGGTGTTATGACATAAACGCTGGCACTACCCGTTTTTATTACTTTGCCATGGTCACTTACAGAAAATGCTATTAAAAACTGCCCTGTTTGGTCGGTTTTTCCTGTTAATTTATCACCACTAAAACTTAGTCCTGCTGGCAAAGATCCAGAGGTAACTTTGACAGCTCCATGGCCACTATTGAGTGGATAGTTAATTTCAAGCCCCTTGACCACACCAATATTCTGCAGTGGTAATGTGGCAACCTCACCATTCAAACCATTGCCTTTAACCAACTTATGAGCATCTGCTTTATTAGGATCGTGTCCTAGTTTTGTTTCAATTAAATCAGGAACTCCGTCATCATCCGTATCCTTTAATGAAGGCTGGGTTGAATTAATCGCTTGTAATGCAGTAGCTGTTAATAGTGCACTTTTAGCAATATGTCCCTGTGTATCAAGCTGATCTAATAGATACTGTTTAGCTTGTTGATAAGCAGGCTCAATTACATCACTCTCTAATCCATCAACCTGTGTTAATTTTGCTAATGCTAGTGCTGTAAATACAGTATCGGCATCATTACCTATTGCATCATCACCAAATAATCCATTGGCTTTTTGCTTACTGACTAACCATTGAGCTGCTTCAACCACATCAGCTGATGTATTAAATCGATCAGAAGCTGTTAAAGCGATTAATGCAAAGGCTGTTGGCATAACCTTACTGGTAGTTTTTTCTTTATCAGACAGTGTTGCAAATCCCCAACCAGCGCCATTTTCAGAACTAAGGCCAGCTTGGTTACGGCGAGACAACAAATAACGGCTAGCAGTGAGATATAACTGGGTGTTTGCTTGCTGCAAAATTGCTAACATCCCCAAGGAAGTATCAATAGTAGAAAATTTATAGCCTTTAATAGGCCCCCACACCGAAGCCCTTCCAGTTGCAGAGCCTGTATCCTGATAATAAGTACTAATCAGGTAACTCAAGGAAGTTGAGTGAGAAATCCCTAATTTAGTTAATGACAATGACTGTCTAGCTGCATCCTCAACATCTTGTGGCTGAGTGTTACCTAACCATGAAGCTGCTCGTTGTAGGGGTACACCAGCCACATTTAAATAACTGAGAGACTCAGCTACAACTGCAGTATGCTTCAGCTTGTTTTTTGCACTACTTCCCCAGCTACCATCAGGATGTTGTTGCTGTAATAAATAAGCAACTCCATTAACTGTGGCTATTTCTAGAGAGGTACTTTCTTCATTTGCCTGGGTGGAAACAGCTAACACACCCACCAGGCAAATTAATAAATTAAACCGTTTCATTGATTATCCTAAAGTTCTTCATTACTCATCATGAAAATGCTGTTTGTTTATTCTTTAATAACCCGCAATCCAAACATAACAGCACCATGACTTTCACACGTTCCAGTTAGGTACAATTTTACTTTACTACCTAATGCTTGTGCTGAAGATGCCAACATTAACCAAGGTCCATTCCATGAACTTGGCCTACCTTGCTCTGTATAGATAAAAGCCTTTTTTTGGTTAGCACTCTCACAGCTAGTCTTAACTTCTTCATTCACATAAATAGCTAAATGTGACTTACCTCCACCAAGGGCGATATGCTCGATAGCCTGTATGGTGTAAGGTCCTGACCATTCATAGGAAAACACAGGGAAAGAACAAAGCACCAATAATGAGAAAATTAATTTAAGAAAGTGTTTTATTTTCATTGATAATCCTAAAAGTCTCACTTAGTGATATAAAGCTGGTGGAAAGCAGGATAAGTTTCTTGGTTATTCCATAGAGTTGTCCAACAGCCAGAAAAATACCCACCTACTTTTTGCCCTGTCGAGTATGCTGTTAGTACAAGTGTTAACATTGAGTTTTTAGTTGTTTCATCCTTCAGTACAGCAATTTTTGAGCTGCTACAACCTGGATTATCAAAAGCATTTTCAGCTTCAATCATAATCACATTATTTTGAAGCACTTCAACTCTGGTAATTTTTTGTGGTTTAGTAAAACCAGCAGCTAAAGTAAAACTGGAAATTAAGCTTAGCAGCAGTATTATAAGTGTTAGTTTTTTCATTTTGATACTTCCTGATGTACAACTAACCAAGTTAATTAATGGTAAGTTTTCAGTAGAAAACATGAATAAAATTAAATGAGCAGTTTGAAATCTAAAATATTTGTTAGAACTGTTGAATTACTGTTCTTTAATTAAAGTGATTTGAGTAGTTACATCATAGCTTGCACAGTTCCCTTCAGTTAACAGAACATTAACCTTAGAACCAATAGTGAATCCATTAAGAGCAGTTGCATACATTGCCTTGCCTTGTTTCATGTTCATATCCCATGTAATCCAGCCAGAATTAGGACAATTACTTTTCGATTTCCAGCTTTCACAAGGTTTAATATAGGCTTGATCAGTAGTTGTATGAGTCTCGATGGAACAAATTTTGATCGTATGGTAGTCCGCATAACTGTTAATGCTTATAAGTATGGCTAGGGTAGTAAAAAGAACTAATTTAATTACTTTCATTAGCTGAGCCTTTTAATATCATTATTGAGTTAACTGAAAATTTTAAAAAATAACTTTGGAAAGTTTTATAGCTTATTCTTTAACTATGCTTATACCGTGAAAATGAGCACCAGATGGACGGCAAGTTCCTTCTAAATAAAATTTAACTTTACTGCCTAAAGATTGAGCGGTTAATGCCATTGTCAGCCATGTACTATTCCATAACTGTGGCCCGCTTTGGATAATATAATCAAACTCTTTGTTTTTATTTGCACCTTCACAGTGGGTGTTAACATCTTCATTAACAATTATAGCCATATGGCTTTGGTAGGTATTCCCTGTTTTATGGGCGATATGCTTTATCTCCTTGATAGTATAAGGCCCAACCCACTCATTTGCTAAAACACTGCCGGATAAGAAAACAGATAGTAACAATACGAACTTGGCTACAACTTTTAACTGCATGTCAATACATCCTAAGGTATCAAGCCAGGCATCCCTGTGCTTTAAATAATCACACTCAAAATACGCGAATTATTTCACACACACCTCGCACCCTCAATCCCAAAAAAAATACCTATATACACCTATTGCTTTATGGATAAGCAACAAATAACCACTACAAAACAAGCAGGATCTATTTTGTAAAAATTTGTTATTTTTTTATTAATTTTTGTATGAGAGGCTAAACCACCCCATCAATTAGCACTAAAGTACGTATATTAAAATCAAAGGAGACAGCATGATTGAGCAAATATAGAGTTGATTAGAATACATTTAAGATAGGAAACTGACACAGATCTTATGATGTCATATAGCTAGACTTTAGAAGGGAATTCAAAAAGAGATTTGTAATTTAAAGAAATTTTATTCTCACCATCCCTGATGAGAATTTATATATTACTACTTACACAGATCAGATATTAGCTAAGGCCATACACAAATTCACTATCAGCACCGCTTACACTGACATACTGACATTGAACCCCACTCTACTGTATTCCAGTGGCCTGTCCAGCGGCTGTTATATGCTGCGCATACGCCAGGGCAGGTTTCATTAGCATGGCGCTGGTCCCAAATGGGGCCTGCTCGACGGTCTTTAGTTCGGCATGCTGGTTTATAATTGTACTGTTGCTCTTCTTGATAAAAGAACTGATCTAAAAACTTATCGTTGTTTCTGGACTGGCGAGGCTGCCAGTACCACTTTTGATTGGAACGATTATGACGCGGCCAAACACCAACTCTGCCTTGATCTACAAAATAATCCAGCACCACTCCACGATTGGCCTTATTTTGCAAAGTATTGCCATTCCACTGCCAGCGCTGATGTCTGCCTGAGTGACACTCATATATAAATGCCTTATCACCCTGCCTTAAGTTTTGACCAGCTTCTAAACACATATGGGGTGCATGCTTAGGGCGCAAACGGCCCTTGCGGTCCATTTTCCAAAGTTGGTTTGCTCTGCCGTGGCAGTCCCAGGCAATGACGGGGGCTAAATTATCTGCTCTTCCACCATCTACATCCAGACACTTACCTGTTGCTGACTGGATTAATCCATAACGCCCACCAGCATTTGCTTGCAATGCAATAATTGTAAGACAAAACAAACACATCAATCGAATTACTTGCATAAAATACCTCTCCAGCAGCCTGTTTAGCCAGAACATCCTCGTCACTTGAATATCCGGACTGGCAGGTAATTTTCAATAACTCTTATTAGAGGCACCCTTTATTCATACAGCAAAAAAGTTATACCCTATATTAGAGCTATACCCTACATTTTTGATAAATTACAATGGTTTTAAAAAACACAGGCTACTTAAGTTTAAACAGACTGGATATAGCAGAAAATACCTACAAGCCATACAAACCTGAAAAAATTTACACAACATTTACAGTAGACAATAAAAATTTTTAATTTGTCAATTATTTTTTATGATTTAGTCGCATTATTTTATACATACTAACAAAAAACTCACATTTGTATATATAACTCAACGCACTACTTTATTTATTTAGATTTTGCTAATACCACTAAATATACCAATTAGACACTTATATAAGTACTTAACCTAGTACCCATATCAAATATTATTTAATAATCTGAAATAGAGTATTTTTTTAAGGAATATTTCTACCATGAAATTCACTCTTATTTCATCTGCTCTAAGTTTAGTAGCATTAGCCCAAGCAGCATCAGCCTCATTAGTAGATACCTCCAACAAATGGCCAAACCCTGAAAATATACCAGTTTGCTGGCAAATAGAAGAACTGCAAAAATTATCAGATTTCTCTCCAAAATTATCTGTTATCAACGATCTTGATCAATTAATGATGATGGATGCAGAGCAATTGGTGACAATTCTTAGTTTAGAACCATCAGAAGAAAATTTAGATAAAATAGAGAATGAAAGATTTTTATTTCAAACCATTCTCGGGTATGAGCAAGGAACCCAAGCGATCAAGCCCTATATTTCTATATATAAAGAAAAAATAAAAGAGATGGCTATAAATGAATACCATAAAAAAACCAATATTCGATTTACAGGCTGGAACGATTGTACTGAACAAGATAAGCAATCAACTAATAATATCAGAATTAATATAGTAGGCTTATACTTTGGAAATGGAAAATACCAGGTAACAGGCGCTTATTCTGGTATAGGCCAGCCATCAACAGAACTAAAAGGTAAGCCAACCCTTAGCATTACAGTTTCCCCAGAAATAAATGAAAAAACTGAGCTGGCTGTAAAAGGTTCAGTTATTCATGAGTTAGGCCATGCACTTGGACTACAGCATGAACATGACAGAGTTGATGCCCAAGACTGTAAATACAGTAAATTAACAGAGCCTACTATTAGTAATACCCCATCAAGTTATGGTGGCAATTACCGTTACGTTGGCCCTTATGACTCACGCTCTGTCATGAATTATTGCAGTGATGGAACAGAACTTACAAATGGAGACGTACAAGGGCTGCAATACCTATACCCTGAAAGCACTCAATCAAAAGCGGTAAAATGTGCTATCAATCCAGCTTCCAATTATAAGGAAACAGGTTTTAACTATAAAGGCTGGTGCAATGGCTTTAAAAACCAAAATGCATGTGAATCTGCAAAAAAACAAGACATCACTTTATGCAAGTGGACTACTAGCAATTAAATAGAAAGTAGCCCTTATCTATGGCTTATTTCCTTTAGTCAAAGGGTATCCTCTGCCCCTTTTATGTTAACTTTTGCAAACTTACTGAAAGGGGTAGAGTTTGTCATTTCAAGTTAATAAATCTTGCTTGTCACTTTAAATTTTTATTATTCAAGTTATTTTCTTAAATATTTAGTGATTACTATTGACATATTAAAGCAAACTAGGAAAAACGTTCAAACGATCTAAACTTACAAAAAGCCTTTTATTGAGTAGCCAAATTCAAACTAAGACTAGCAAGGACTGATAGTTAATGGATATCCCTCCCAAGTTAACAGGAATATACGACGAAGAACGTAAAAAAATACTTAAGCAGCTTATAGAGCAGCACGAGCCTCTGCTCAAATTATGCTATCGTCACACCAAAGGCATATATGAAATAGGCTTACGTTCTTATTTGCTTGACTGGGAGGAGTGGGTTTGGACAGCAGTAGACTGCACCTATCAAAAAATGGTAGATCGCCATATACCATTAGATTCATTCGAAACTGAGCTACAGAAAGTAGTTTGGCCCTATACTAACAATGCAAATGACAACTGAGTGCTCCCAAACCAAGAAATTAGCTAAACCAACAACACAAAACTGTACAACAGTTCACCAGAAAGACAGTACCTGCCTTTGCGTTTGCATTAACCTACCTCTTTGTTGTGGTTGCCTTAGTCAGACCATAGAAATCCTCCACATAACTCAGTCAGTTTATTGACGAAACTGCCTGGCATAACGACAATGTAAACACCTAGATTAACCACAACTACAGAGTAAACCGTGGTCCAACTGCTTCGTTTGTTTAAAATTATCCATGTTGTCGCCAAGTATCGTTTAGATGAGTTGGTCTACCACCCACAACTGCCCTGGTATCTACGCTTTGCCTTGCTTTTACTTCCCTGGCGATGGATTAAAAATCCTGCTCCTCGTGCCGAACGGCTAAGAAAAGCGCTTGAAGAGCTTGGCCCTATCTTCGTTAAGTTTGGCCAATTATTATCCACTAGACGAGACCTGTTGCCTGATGATGTTGCAAATGAGCTGAAAAAGCTGCAAGACCAAGTGCCCCCTTTTTCTGGAGAATTAGCCACCAAACTGATTGAGCAAAATTTAGGTAAGGCAGTTGGTGAATTGTTTGCCGAGTTTGACCCAAAACCAATGGCCTCAGCTTCTGTTGCTCAAGTACACCTAGCCAAGTTGCCTGATGGTAAGCAGGTGGTAGTAAAAGTAATTCGTCCTGGTATTAATAAAATCATTAAGCAGGATATGACCATCTTGTATTTTATGGCCAAGCTGTTGGTGGCTTTTTCTACTGAAGGTAGACGACTGCGCCCGGTAGAAGTAGTGGCTGACTACGAACACACTATCTTCGATGAGCTGGATTTACAACGAGAGGCAGCGAATGCCTCGCAGCTACGGCGTAATTTTGCTAACTCTGACCTGCTCTATGTACCACAAGTGTTTTGGGATTATTGCTCACGCTCCGTGATGGTAATGGAAAGAATTTATGGTATTCCGGTAGCAGAAATTGACCAGCTTAAGGCCCATGGCATTGACATGCAAAAGCTGGCTGTGCGAGGCGTGGAAATCTTTTTTACCCAGGTATTTCGTGACAGTTTCTTTCATGCTGACATGCACCCTGGCAATATTTTTGTGTCACCTCACGAACCAGAAACCCCGCAGTATATAGCCATTGACTGTGGTATTGTTGGCTCACTAACTGCCGAAGATCAAAGCTACCTGGCCCGAAATCTACTGGCATTTTTTAATCAGGACTATCGGCAGGTTGCTCAACTACATATCGATTCTGGCTGGGTACCCAAAAACACCCGAGTAAATGAGTTAGAGTCTGCCATTCGCGCCGTATGTGAACCCATTTTCGAAAAGCCATTAAAGGATATTTCCTTTGGCCAAGTGTTACTGCGCTTATTCCAAACCGCTCGCCGCTTCAATATGGAAGTACAGCCACAACTAGTGTTACTACAAAAAACCTTACTTAATATTGAGGGACTTGGTCGCCAGCTCTATCCAGACTTAGACTTGTGGCATACAGGAAAACCCTTTCTTGAGCAATGGATGAAAGATCGAGTAGGCCCATTAGGCGTATTAAAGCATATTCACCAGCGAGCCCCAGAGTGGCTAGAGCAAGCCCCCATTATTAGTCAAAATATGCTTCAGTGGCTGGAACAACGTGCTCAAGAGCCGACTCAAATAACAAAACAGCCTCCAACCACTAACAAGCGCTATTTAATTGGCTTATTGTTAGTGGCAGGTTCAGCCGCCAGTTTGATTTGGCCTGACTGGACTCAACTACTCAACCAGGCAAATTTACCTAGCATGGTGGTAGGTGTGGTGGGCATATATTTAATATTAAGTGAAAAAAAAACGTAAAGCAGGTGTCGTAGTATGGCTGTAACGGAGTGGCTTAACCAAGTCAAGTGGGATGAAAATGGTCTGATTCCAGCCATTGCCCAAGACCATAAAACTGGAAAAGTATTAATGATGGCCTGGATGAACCAAGAAGCCCTGACCTTAACTGCTGAGCAAGGCCATGCTGTTTACTGGTCTCGCTCTCGGCAAAAACTCTGGCACAAAGGTGAGTCTTCCGGGCACCAACAGCAAATCAAAGCTATTCGCTTGGACTGTGATGGTGATGTCATTATTTTACAGGTAGAACAAATCGGTAATATTGCCTGCCATACCGGGCGTGAAAGCTGCTTTTTTCGCAAGCTGACCAAGCAAGGTGATCAATGGGCATGGCAAACCATAGATCCTGTGTTAAAAGACCCAGAAGCTATTTACAAAAGCACCACTAAAAAAAACAACAAATAAGGTAAAATCCTTATGAGTGACGTATTAACTGAGTTAGCCAACGTACTGGAAGCCCGTAAAAAAGCTAACCCCGAGGATTCCTATGTAGCCAGTCTACATGCTAAAGGACTTAACAAAATTCTAGAAAAAGTAGGTGAAGAAGCCACTGAAACCCTTTTGGCTGCTAAAGACTTAGCCAACCAGGCTGAGGGGAATAAAACAGCAGCAAAATCAGACCTGGTTTATGAGACGGCTGATCTCTGGTTTCATACCCTAGTGATGCTATCACACCTTGGCCTAGGCCCTGAAGATGTGCTGAAGGAACTAGCAAGACGCTTTGACCTTTCCGGACTGGCAGAGAAAGCAGCCAGACAACAACATCCAGGTTAATAAGTATACAAAGGATAAAGAAGTCTGTGAGTGACTGTATTTTTTGCAAAATTGCCTGTGGAGATTCACCAGCCAAGATTGTCTACCAAGATGACCTCTGCTTGGCATTTAATGACCTACACCCCAAAGCGCCAGTACACTTGCTTCTAATCCCCAAACAGCATATCGCCAATCTTTACGACATTGGTCCTGAGCATCGTGATATAATGAGCCAGTTGATGTTAACGATTCCCAAAGTGGCTAAAAAAGTGGGGTTAGAAAATGGTTTCCGCACCATTACCAATACTGGACAAGGGGGTCGACAAGAAATCTACCATTTACACTTTCATATTTTAGGTGGCGGCACGCTAAAACCCATGTAAGATGAAAGTGTTGCAGCGAGTAGTGCTGACTAATAGCACAGCTTGGGTATCAAAATAGTTTGGAGATAAAGGATGTTTGGCATTAGCGTTCCACAATTAATTATTATTCTGGTTATTGTTCTGCTGATATTTGGTGGCAAACGCTTACGCTCATTAGGCGGCGATTTAGGCTCTTTTATTAAAGGCTTTAAAAAAGCGGTAAGTGATGAAGATTCCAACTCACAGCAACAGCTTGATAAGCCCAAAGGTGATGCTTCTCTTACCGAACAGCAGCAAGCAAAACAGTCAGAAAATAAATAACCACTCAGCTTTGTTTAGGTGATTTGTGTTTGATATTGGTTTTGCAGAGCTAATAGTTATCGCTATCATTGGCTTGCTAGTGCTTGGTCCCGAGCGGCTTCCTCATGCAATTAAGAAGCTGATGCTTTGGACTGGACGGCTCAAACGGGGCTTCGCGGCAATGAAATCAGAAATCGAGCGAGAGATTGGCGCCGACGACATCCGCCGACAACTGCATAACGAGTCAATTATGCAAGACCTGAAGCAAGCTCAAGCCGATGTTAATCGCCAGATCAATGAGTTCAAGCAGTCTGTTGATAGCTCTGTTGAAAAACTGGAAAACAGCGTTGATGTCAATCAAGCAACCAGTTTTGCCCAGTCAGAAGCCTCCCATAATACTGAGCCTGGCCATACCATTGCCCCTGACCAGCAACCAAAAGCCAAACCTACTTCAGCCACGTCCTCATTAAACGATTAGTGACTTAAGCCTTTATGACAGACCAATCGAATGGCTATTACAATTCAGAAGACCCTGAGCTAGGCCAAGAGCAACCCTTAGTACAGCACCTGGTTGAGCTTAGGTCTCGCATTCTCCGTTGCTTGGTTGCAGTACTGATTGCATTTGCCTGCCTGTTTTATTTTGCCAACGACATTTATAGCTTTATTTCTGAACCGTTGCGATCAATATTGCCTGAAGGCTCTTCAATGATTGCAACGGAAATTACCCAGACATTTTTTACACCATTTAAACTGACTGTGGTCGCCGCTATTTTTTTAGCGATTCCCTATATTCTGCATCAAGTATGGGGGTTTATTGCACCAGGGCTTTATCAGCATGAACAGAAGCTGGCCATCCCACTATTAGCCTCAAGTGTTGTGTTATTTTATCTAGGGATTGCATTTGCCTATTATGTCGTATTTCCTCTGCTCTTTAATTTCTTTACAACTATAGGCCCTGAAGATGTATCGGTTATGCCGGACATCCATAGTTACCTCAGCATTGTGCTAAAACTGTTTTTTGCTTTTGGGATAGCCTTTGAAATCCCTATCGCTACGGTATTATTAATTTGGTCAGGAATGAGTAGTGTTGACAGCCTGAGGAAAAAGCGCCCTTATATTATCGTTGGCTGTTTTGTAATTGGTATGCTGCTGACACCACCTGATATTTTTTCCCAATCATTACTCGCCATCCCTATGTGGCTGTTATTTGAAGCTGGAGTGTTGATGGGGGGGATAGTAGCCAGGAGGAAGCCTACTTAAGGGCACCTCTAAAAATGCACTTTTTCCACGATAGCTGCGTTTGCTCCGTACTCAGATCCTCATGTATTCATAACATACATTGCGGCCTTCCGTGCGGTGCTGTCTTGCTCTCACGAAAAAATTACTATTTTTAAAGATACCCTTATTAACTCCCTTCAATTCGTTTCATACCTCTAAAAGAAAAGTCACTGGCCCGTCGTTAACTAAGCTGACTTGCATGTTGGCACCAAAGCGTCCAGTAGCAACTGTTGGGTGAAGGTTGTTTGCTTGTTCCACAAAATAGTTATATAGATTTTCTCCTGCGACTGGTGGCGCTGCAGAGCTAAAGCTAGGGCGTAAGCCTTTTTGAGTATCAGCAGCCAAAGTAAACTGAGAAACGACTAGTAACCCACCATTAATATCTCTTAAGCTGAGATTCATTTTATCTTCAGCATCAGCAAAAACACGATATTTCAGCACTTTTTCAAGCAGTTTAATTGCTTTTGCCTGATCATCTCCTTTTTGTACTCCCAGCAACACCAATAAGCCTTGGTCAATAGAACCAACCACTTCATTATTAACACTAACACTGGCTTGCTTTACTCGTTGAATAAGTGCTCGCATTGCTTCTGCCACTCATTTTTATCGTTACAAATTTAATGACATATCATATCTGTAAAAACATAAAGCCAGCAATCTGCTGGCTTTATGTTATATAGAAACAAGTGAATGGTTACTAGAAAAGTGCTTCTCCCCCAGCTTCTCCAATACCATTATCAAACTGCGGCTCAGCCATATCAAGCTGTTGCATTTGTTCCTGAGTAAGTGGCTTACTCATTTTAATCATATAGAAACAACCTTCCAGGCCATTATAGCCAACAGCAACTCCAGTGGCTGAACGGCTGGTATGGTAGCCTGTGTAATAGGTGTTATTGCTGTATTTCCAGGTAAGTGTTCTATCGATTTCCTTCCAGGTACCCTTTAAGCTACCAGACTGGAAAGTGCCATCATTTTTTAAAGTAAAGTTTTTTGATATAGAGTAAGTACCATCACACCCCCAATCAAAGTGCATTTCATATACGCCAGGTGTTGTAACTTCAGCAGAGGCAAAGTTAGCAATCAGTAATGAGCATCCTGCTACTATTGTAATTTTTTTCATATTCGTCCTTGTTTTAATAATAAGATGGTTTTAACCCCTAACCTATTCCCACAGTAGGTTGTCGCGAATCAGGAAGATTAGAACTGTGGCACTATCCAACGTCCCCCTTTGGAAAAGGGGGATTGAGGGGGATTTCATAAAAGCCTACTCAAAGCACTTTAAACAAATCATTCGCCACCTATTTACGAGCAAATTTAAATCCCCCCTAGCCCCCCTTTTCCAAAGGGGGGAATTAAAGCTATGAAGTAACCTATTCTTTTCTTTCAAAGCAGACTTTCCCTACACCTTCATTGTAAATCTACCGCCCAACATAAAAACGGCAACAGATTTATAATATTGTTATAGCTGATTTAATTGAGTTTATTACCGCTTTTCGCAAAAAAAAGTTACCACTTTAGTACTATAAGATTAATAAATAGACAGCACTAAAGTAGTTTCTAAAAGGAAAGAGTATTAGATGAGATAAGCTGTGCTTAATCATCTCAGCACAGCTCTCCTATTACATTCACGAAGATTTTTTAGCTCAAAATGAAAGCTAGCCCTCATCAGGCATTAGGTCAGGCTTCAGCCGCTTAGCCATTTCATCCGTTGCTCGAATAAGCGCATCAGAAATACTGGGCTCGGCTGCAGAATGCCCTGCATCTCGTACAATATGCAATTCAGCTGCAGGCCACTTCACTTGCAGGGTAAAAGCATTTTCCAGTGGGCACACCATGTCATAACGACCATGGACGATAATCCCAGGTATATCTCTAATAACTTCCATAGTGTCTAAAATTTGGTTTGGCTCTAAAAAGCCCTTATTTTTGAAGTAATGACAAGCAACTGCGGCCAATGCTCTAGCTTTATGTGGGTCAATAAACGCATCCAATACTGCTTGATTAGGTCTTAATGTAGCACAGTGCCCTTCCCACAACGCCCAGGCTTTAGCAGCTCCCATTCTAGCCAGCTCATCATTACCAGTTAGCCTTTTGTAATAAGCATTAATAACATCATTAGAATCAGCTTCTGGAATCCAGCAAGTAAAATCCCGCCAATAATCAGGAAAAATCTGATTTGCCCCTTCTTGATAAAACCAACTAATATCCTGCTCCCGACAGAGAAAGACACCTCGCAGAATCATCGCCAACACTTGTCGTGGATACTGCTCAGCATATAACAAAGCCAGGGTCGCTCCCCAGGAGCCACCAAACAGTACCCACTGATCAACATTGAGAAACTGCCTGATTGCTTCAATGTCCGCAATTAAATCTTGTGTTGTATTGTTTTCTATACAAGCATGGGGAGTTGAACGACCAGCACCACGCTGATCAAATAAAATAATCCGATAAATTTCAGGATTAAAATAACGACGACTAAATTTATCACATGCTGCACCAGGCCCACCATGAAGATACAAGACAGGTATACCATTTGGGTTACCGCTCTCTTCCAAATAAAGCTGGTGTGGCTCATCAACTTCTAAAGTGTGTCGCGCATAAGGTTTTATTGCAGGATAAAGGGTATACATATTTTGTCCTTCAGTTAGACCTGCTATGTTAATTTACTATCTGTGTTAGGCCTTTTATGAGTAAAGCTAATTTTAAACATTACACTAAGTTCATGCTAAAGTTGATATTCCTCCTAAGTTTTTTTCTCCTACTCTCTGGCTGTGCAGAAACACCTGCTGAATCAGCAATTGCTGAGCAAATAGAAAAAATACAAACAGCTATAGAGAATAAGAATAGTCAAAAAGTACTAGAAACACTTAGTGAAAGCTTTAATTCTAATCAAGGAATGGATCGCAAAGGTGTAAAACGCCTTTTATTAGGTTATTTTTTGCGTCATAAAAATATAAAAATTTATATTACTAACAATAACATTTCATATAACACTGCTTATCCTAATGTAGCAACCTCAGAGTCTGCAGTGACTGTCACTGGCGCAGAAAGCATTCTGCCTAATCAATCAGGCATTTACAAAGTCAAAACAGAGTGGGTTAAAGAGGATGGGGAATGGTTGGTGAGTAGTGTGAAATGGGAGTGAGATGCTTGAGATGGAATAACGCACAATCAACATCCCCCTTTGAAAAAGGGGGATTGAGGGGGATTTCATGAAGCCTAGCCAAAGATCTTAAACAGCCAGCTGGTTATTATGTTCAAACTAAAATCCCCCCTAGCCCCCCCTTTTTCAAAGGGGGGAAACAAGGCTACTTAGCTCTGGAAGCTCGCTTACGCTCGTGCTCTTTGAGGAATTTCTTTCTTAGACGAATGTGATTAGGTGTTACTTCAACCAGCTCATCGTCTTCAATAAACTCTAGTGCCTGCTCTAGCGAGTGCTTAACTGGCGGAGTCAAGATGATATTTTCATCAGAACCTGATGCCCGAACGTTAGTTAACTGTTTGCCTTTAGTTGGGTTTACAACCAAGTCATTGTCACGGTTATGAAGCCCAATAATCATTCCCTCGTAAACTTCCACATTAGGCTCTAGGAACAGACGTCCACGATCTTGCAGGTTAAACAGTGAATAGCCCAGTACCTTACCGTTAACCATTGAAACCAACACGCCATTTTGACGCTTGGCTACTTCACCAGCTTTAACAGGACCAAAGTGATCAAAAATATGGGTTAAAATACCACTACCTGAAGTGATGGTTAAAAACTGCGAACGGAAGCCAATCAAACCTCTGGCAGGCATGATGAACTCTAATCGAGTGCGGCCTTTACCATCAGGCACCATATTCGTAAGCTCGGCTTTACGGTTACCCATTTCTTCCATAATGGCGCCTTGATGCTCATCTTCCACATCTACCATTACTTGCTCATAGGGCTCACACATTTCACCATCAATTTCTTTAGTGATAACTTCTGGTCGAGAAACTCCAAGCTCAAAGCCTTCACGGCGCATGGTTTCAATCAACACTGACAAGTGCAATTCACCACGACCAGAAACAACAAATTTATCTGCTGTATCACCTTGCTCAACCCGTAGCGCAACGTTATGGATCAATTCACGATCTAAACGCTCTTTAATATTACGGCTAGTGACATATTTACCATCTTGGCCAGCAAATGGTGAGTCATTGACCTGGAAAGTCATGCTAACAGTAGGCTCATCTACAGTCAGTGCTGGTAAGGCTTCTGGTTTTTCTGGGTTACACAAAGTATCGGAAATATTTAAGCCGTCGATGCCTGTGATACACACAATATCACCCGCTTCAGCTTTTTCGATATCAACCCGCTCAAGGCCTAAATACCCCATCACCTTCAATATCCGGCCAGAACGTTGATTACCTTCACGGTCAACAACTGCTACAGGCGTATTTGGCTCTAGCTGCCCACGAGTAACTCGGCCTACCCCAATAACACCTAGGTAGCTGCTGTAGTCCAGCGCTGAAATCTGCATTTGGAAAGGGCCATCAACATCTACGGTAGGTACAGGCACTTTATCAACAATCATTTCAAACAAAGGCGTCATGTCATCTTGTAATGACTCTGGGTCATCACCAGCGATACCATTTAGTGCAGAGCAATAAATAATGGGGAAGTCCAGTTGCTCTTCAGTAGCCCCTAAGCGATCGAATAAGTCAAATACCTCATCAATGACCCAGTCAGGTCTGGCGCCAGGGCGGTCAATTTTATTGACGACTACGATTGGCTTTAACCCTTGCTCAAATGCTTTTTGGGTAACAAAACGTGTTTGTGGCATTGGACCATCAACAGCATCAACCAGTAGCAATACGGAATCAACCATCGATAGCACCCGCTCAACCTCACCGCCAAAGTCGGCATGTCCTGGGGTATCCACAATATTAATGCGGTAATCTTGCCAAGTAATTGCGGTATTTTTTGCCAGAATGGTAATACCACGCTCACGCTCTTGGTCATTGGAATCCATGATCCGCTCAGTCCCGATATCACGGCGTTCCAAGGTTCCAGACTGCTGCAACAGCTTGTCTACCAAAGTAGTTTTGCCATGGTCTACGTGAGCAATAATGGCAATATTTCTTAACTTCTCAATCACAGAGGGTGCCTCTACAGTAAAACAACTACAATCTGAAGTGGCCTAAGAGCAGCACCCTAGAAACAAGTATGTTAGTAGGGGCATTCCTATAGTAAATGCCAGAATTAGCAAGTTGTCTTACCAATTCAACGTCTTCAGCTAGAAAATCCAGAAAATTTTGGTGCGGTAGTTTACCACCGTTCTACTAAGAAAGTTCACTAGGGACGATAAACTTTGATGTTTTCGTAACCCTCGTCTTTTAAATGCATGGCATGTAAGCGGCTCATTACGCCTTTATCGCAATAAAGCATATATTGCTGATTAGCATCGAGCTCCTTAAATGCAGTATTTAGTTGATAGAAAGGAATGGTTTTTACTTCATTGTTATCCATTTTTAACGGGCTTAGCTCTTCCTCGGTGGGATGGCGGATATCAAGAATCACACTATTAGGCAGCGGAATACTCAGCACCTCGACCTCAGCCGCTTTTAAGTCATCCTGAATAATATCGTTGATTAACACTTCCCGGCGATCAGCCACCGCCTGATCTAATACCGCGAAATTAAAATTCGATTCAACATCCTCAACCTTATGCCGCCTTGCCCGAGTAGTAGGGTTAACCGATATTACGCCACAATATTCAGGAATATTTTTCGCGAAATCTTCTGTGCCAATGGCTCTAGCAGTGTTGATAATATCCTGCTTATCCATGGTAATTAGAGGGCGAATAACCAGGTTTTCAGTTACCTCATCAATGACTGATAAATTTGCTAGGGTTTGACTAGAAACCTGTGCTATCGCTTCACCGGTTACCAGTGCCTCTACCTCTAGACCTTCAGCTACTTGGCTGGCAGCTCGTAGCATCATTCGCTTCAGCACCACTCCCATGTAGGATTTATCAATGTTCTGTAGAATTTCAGCAACAACATGCTCAAAAGGTACGGTGACAAACTTTACCCGATGAGAAGAGCCAAACTTATTCCACAGGTAATAGGCAACTTCCTTAACCCCAATTTCATGGGCATGACCACCTAAATTGAAAAAGCAGTAATGGGTGAGCAACCCCCGTTTCATGGTTAAAAAGCTAGAAACCGTTGAATCAAACCCACCAGAGATAAGCGATAACACACCATCCTGGGTACCGAGAGGAAAGCCACCCAGCCCAGGTAATACACTCTTCACCACATAGAAACGCTTATTTTTAATTTCCAGCTTAACGGTAATTTCAGGATCTTTTAATTTAATAGAAGTATTTGCAACCCTTTGGTGCAATCCGCCGCCAATATATCTTTCAGCATCAGTCGAAGTGAACTCATGGTGACCAGAACGCTTACAACGCACACAGAAAGAATGGCCAGCCAAAGAATCCCCAAAAATGGTAGCCACTTTATCGAGCATATCGTCGAGATCAACCAGAGGGTAATCCACCACTTCCAATACTTGGCAAATACCAGGGGTATGGGTAAGTTTTTCTGCTATTTGCTGGGTAACAGCTTTATCATCCTGTTGCGTGACAACCTCAATTTTATCCCAGCTCCCTACCACCTCAATTTCAGGATCGATGGGCTTTAACGTCCAACGAATATTACGCCGTAACTGTTTAACAAAGCGTTGACGAACCGGCTTACTTTTAATGGTGATTTCAGGAAATAATTTAACAATGAATTTCATGGAAGGGATTTCATCTGATTGCAACTAACATGTAGCAAACTATTATACAAAAACCAGCTATCATGATCACTAAACCAAAGCAGTCCCACCAGTCGTTAGTATAAGTTGCTATCAAAAAGCGCCTGAGTAGTGCATTTATATTTTAATGCACCAGCTTAGTGCGTTGCTGTTCTATTGTTTTGAGCTTCTACATTGCACTCACCCTGATTTTTCTGGTTTAACCCAAAATTAGCGTGATGGCATGACTATTGCTGCTGGTCGCGATGAAGCTGCGGTGAAATAGTCGTTGAGAAATTTTTTTTGGTGCATTCATCTCAACCGGAGTGGCCAACAGTTTATTAATCATAAGTGGTGATTCAAGCAGCTACTGCTGAGCCAATGTTGTTTCTCAAGCTTGATTGATCAATATCAGTAAGTCTTTGAAGCAATAAGTTCTTAATAATTAATAACAAAACTTTATAGCTTGGACTCATCCAAACACAACCAGTTAAACCGAAACCGGCTTATAGACCTCTGGAGAAAACAGCATGTCAGCGAATACTCTGAAGTTAATTGAAGAAAGTGATGTAAAGTGGGTAGATCTACGCTTTACCGACACTAAGGGAAAAGAGCAGCACGTTTCTATCCCAACCAGTGAAATTGATGCAGATTTTTTTGAGGTGGGCAAAATGTTTGATGGCTCATCAATTGCCGGTTGGAAAGGCATTAATGAGTCTGACATGATGCTGATGCCTGATGACTCCACTTCAGTTATCGACCCTTTTACTGATGAAAACACCCTAATTTTACGCTGCGACATTATTGAACCAGCTACCATGCAAGGCTATGAGAGAGACCCTCGCTCTGTTGCTAAGCGTGCTGAAGATTACTTGAAATCAACTGGTATTGGCGATACTGCTTTCTTTGGCCCAGAGCCTGAGTTTTTTGTGTTTGATGATGTGAAATGGAAAGCAGACATTTCAGGCTGCTCTTATGAAGTTAACTCAGAGGAAGCACACTGGGCCTCTTCTGAAGCCTTTGAAGGGGGCAATATTGGCCACCGTCCAAGAGTAAAAGGGGGCTACTTCCCTGTACCTCCAGTAGACTCACTCCACGACCTACGTGCAGCTATGTGCGCCTCAATGGAAGCCATGAACTTGCCTGTTGAAGTTCATCATCATGAAGTAGGAACAGCTGGGCAATGTGAGATCGGAACTCGCTTTAATACCCTGGTGAAAAAAGCTGATGAAACCCAAATTTTGAAATATTGCGTGCACAATGTTGCTCATCACTACGGTAAAACCGCTACTTTCATGCCTAAGCCGTTAGTAGGGGATAACGGTAACGGCATGCATGTACACCAGTCTATTTCTAAAAATGGTGAAAACATTTTCTCCGGTGATGGTTATGCTGGGCTTTCTGAAACAGCACTGTACTACATAGGTGGTATCATTAAGCATGCTAGAGCATTAAACGCCTTTACCAATGCCTCCACAAACTCCTTTAAGCGGCTTATTCCAGGCTTCGAAGCCCCCGTAATGCTGGCTTATTCTGCGCGTAACCGCTCAGCTTCTATTCGGATTCCTTATGTAAATAGCCCTAAAGCTCGCCGGATTGAAGTACGCTTCCCAGATCCAACCGCTAACCCTTATCTGTCTTTTGCTGCAATGCTAATGGCTGGCCTGGATGGTATTAAAAACAAAATCCACCCTGGTGATGCTGCAGATAAAGACTTATACGATCTGCCACCCGAAGAAGCTGCTGAGATCCCAACTGTGGCGACCAGCCTAGAAGAAGCATTGGATGCATTAGATCAAGATCGCGACTTCCTGAAAGAAGGTGGCGTATTCAGTGATGATATGATTGATGGCTACATTGAGCTTAAGCGTGAAGAGTGTGAGCGAGTCAATCAAACCACTCACCCCGTTGAGTTTGACCTGTACTACAGTGTGTAGCTAACTGTAGCACTGAGCGTAATCAACACGCCATCATAAAGCCCTCAATTGAGGGCTTTGCTACACAAGCGTTACTCTCTTCTGCCTTCTGCAAAAAACAACCAAAGCTTTCTCAGGTGTTCCTTACTTAACGAAAATTTCATTGCAGTTCAAAAACTGAAATGATGTCCACTTTATTAATTTTGCATGTCTAAGATTAAGGGTTTAGAGTTTTAATTAGTGCTGCACCCTTAAATTAAGTAGCACTCATTCCTTTCTAAATCAGACAGGAACACCCTCTTATGTTTAAACCAGCTTCACTATTATTGTGGGTATTAACAGCCGCACTACCTTGGGCTGCCAGCCACGCAGAAATTTATAAAACAGTAGATAACGAAGGTAATGTTAATTTTACCGATGCTCCTGGGGATAAGCCTGCAGAGCAGGTAAAACTCAAGCCCAGCACCATTATTTCTCCCCCAACCATTGTGCCACCCGACCCTCAAGGACCTAGCAAAGAAGACACTTTTAGCTACAGTTCCCTTACTATTAAAAAGCCTGTAAACGGTGACACCATTGCTTTAAATGGCGATGTCACTGTGCTTGCAGTAATCAGTCCTAGGTTAAGGCCAGCGGATAGATTACAGTTAGTCGTCGATGGTAAAGCTCATGGCAATAAACAAAAAGGGTTAAGGTTTAAGGTCAAAAATCTAGAGCGAGGCCCACATACTCTTGGCGTTCAAGCACTTAACTCAAAAGGTAAAGTACTAAATACTGCTAGTGTTACGGTTTACTCACGCAACCCATCAGGTATTAAAAATACTGCCCCTTCATCTAGTTCTCCATCACTGGCTCCACAAGCACCAATGGCTCCACAAGCACCTACAGCCCCAAGAGCTCCAAACGCTCCAACTGTACCAACAGGAAGCTAATTACCACCTAACCCACTAACAACTTAGTTTGTGGGTTAATACAGAAATTTTCCTAATAGTCAGTCATTCAAAGCAATAATAAGCTAAAAATAATAATGGACTTACGAGCGCTTCTCTCCTACAGAATGGACTCTTACTGTTATGTTAAAAACAATTGCTTTGCTATTTGCTCTAGTGGCTTTGCTTCCCTTTAGCCTTATTCAAGCCGAGATTTATAAAACAGTGGATGAAAAGGGAAATATTATTTTTACTGACGAGCCTGGGGATAATCCCGCAGAGCCTGTAAAACTAAACCCTAGCAGTATCATCTCACCGCCCCCTGTTATACCAATTAACAATCAGCCTTCCGAAACAGAAGGCCAACATGGCTATAACTTTTTTACAATTAAACAGCCACTAGAAGGAGAAACCATTCGGAATGCAGGCAACTTTAAAGTCAGCACTGAAATTTCTCCCAAACTAAAAGCAGGGGATAGCTTACAGCTTTATTTAAATGGAAAACCTTATGGCAAGAAACAAAAAGGAACGAGCTTTAACCTTGCTAATATCGATAGGGGAACCCACGATCTATCAGTAAAAGTGCTGAATGAAGAAGGTAAAGTACTTAACAGTGCCAATGTCAAAGTGCACCTTAAGCAAACAAGTAAGTTACTACCCAAACCAAAACCTACACCAGTACCACCTTCACCCTGAATTAGAATGTTGTAAAAGAAGGAGAATTAGAACTATGGCGCAATCCAACTTCCCCCTTTACAAAAAGGGGGATTGAGGGGGATTTCATGAAAGTCGGCTCAAAGCACGTCAAATAACCTGCTCGCTTTTTACATTCAAATTAAATCCCCCCTAGCCCCCCTTTTTCAAAGGGGGGAAGCACCTATCGATAGGGAGAAGGACTTGGTTTGAAAGCACTTTTGCATCCACCTCATATCAAATGCAAGCTCTCTACTATAATTTCTGTGCTAATAGAACTTTTTCTAATAGAAGGTATTCTGAATCAATAACGACTAAAAATAATAATATACTCTTCGCGAGTGAGTTTTATTTATGGAATCCTTTTTATGCTGAAGCCAACATCATTGCTATGGGCGCTAATTGCTATCCTACCCTGGGCAGCGAGCTACGCCGAAATCTATAAAACTATCGATAAAGATGGCAAAGTGGTTTTTACCGACAACCCTGAAGGCAAACCGGCTGAGGAGG
Source organism: Spartinivicinus poritis (assembly GCF_028858535.1). NCBI lineage: Bacteria > Pseudomonadati > Pseudomonadota > Gammaproteobacteria > Oceanospirillales > Zooshikellaceae > Spartinivicinus > Spartinivicinus poritis. The sequence goes on along the minus strand of NZ_JAPMOU010000006.1, from coordinate 78,702 downwards.
TTGAGCTAAAAAAAGGCAATACTATTTCTTTACCCCCCGCCAAGATATCTCCATCAAGCAAATCATCTGACATTAACAGCAAAAGCTTCAGCTACCGCGAGTTCAACATTAAAAAGCCAACCCAGGATGCCACCATCAGAGGCTCAGGTAACTTCTCTGTGTTAGCGGCCATTTCGCCTAATCTCAGGCCTGGTGATAGTGTCCAGCTGTATATTGATGGCAAACCCTATGGAAGCAAACAAAAAGGCCTGTTGTTTAACTTGAATAACGTTGACCGTGGCACCCATAGCATTGTGGTAAAAGTACTCAACTCCGATGGCCGCGTATTAAACAGCGCTAGTGTCACTGTGCATGTTCACCGATCCAGTGCCCTACTAGATCGCAACAAGACTAAGCAGGCCAAAGGGGGAGATGCCTCCCCCAGCCTGCTTAGCAGGCTCAAGGCACTATTGTTTTAACCGTTGTTTTAGCAGGGGCATACCCTACATGCATTAATGCCCAACTTTTTCACTTCCTCTTGCATTACCCTTTCCTTTTAGTGCACCATCACAGTGCAACTTCTTATACAAGCTGTACCTCTACAACAGCAAACAGCCACAAACAACCAGGAATAGTTGACGTTTTATAGAAGAGCCTACAAGCCTATGCATTCCTTCAACAATACTGTTTAGCTTTATTGGCTTGGATTTTGCTCGCACTTATAACTTTTTAATTTATTAACTATAAAGATAATGTCAGACCAATTATTGGAGTTTTTAACCACTGCCGTTTTGGAGATTGATCAGCAGCTTAACCTGCTTTACATCAATCCAGCTGCAGAGATGCTTTTTGCAGTGAGTGGCAGTCAAGTGACAGGTGCTGCTCTAGAAGTCTTATTTGTTGAGCAGCCATCGAACAAGCCTGTTTTTTTAAATGCCCTCAGTAGTGGCCAGCCTTTTACCAAACGAGAGGCCACCCTGCACTTACCCAATGGCCAACTACTAACTGTGGACTATGCCGTGACTCCAGTTACCAATGGTAGGGATAGCTTGGTCATGGAGATTCAGCCTCGTGATCGCCTACTAAAAATAACTCGGGAAGAAGCGCTTCGAGAAAAGCAAGAGAGCAGCAAATTGTTAGTACGTAGTGTTGCGCATGAAGTGAAAAACCCACTAGGGGGCATTCGGGGTGCAGCACAGCTGCTGGCAAAGGAACTACCAGATAGTGCGTTACAGGATTATACCCAGGTTATTATCGAAGAAACAGACCGCTTGACTAACCTGGTTGATAGAATGATAGGGCCAACCAAGCCTTCTAAACTTGGCCCTTGTAGTATTCACGAAGTATTAGAGCGTGTCGCTCAACTGATCTTAGCAGAAACCCACAACCAGCTGACTATTACCAAAGATTACGATCCCAGCATCCCAGATGTAATGGCCGATATAGAGCAGCTCATCCAAGCTATTTTAAATATCGTGCGCAATGCTTTGCAGGCTATTCAAACTGTAATGCCCCTAAACGAAGGGATGATTACCTTTAAGACCCGAGTTTTACGTCAGTTTACTATCGGCAACCAGCGCCATCGGCTGGTTTGCCAGGTAAACATAATGGACAACGGCCCAGGCGTACCTGCCAATATTCTTGAGCATATTTTTTATCCACTCGTCAGCGGCCGGGCAGAAGGCTCAGGTCTGGGCTTATCGATTGCTCAATCGATATTACAGCAACACCAAGGAATGATTAGTTGTGAAAGTGAGCCAGGTAAAACCTGCTTTAGCATGTACTTACCCATTCAATCATTAGTACCTTCACAGCCCATAACACCTGACAAATCAACAGCAACTCGATCATCAATAAAAAGGAGAGCTCATGACTGTACGTGATTCTGTGTGGATTATTGATGACGACCGCTCCATTCGCTGGGTATTAGAAAAGGCTTTGCACCAAGCCCAAATTGAGTCACTCAGCTTTGACTCAGGCAACCAGATTCTTACCAAACTGGAGCGACAGCAACCCCAGGTGATCATTAGCGATATTCGCATGCCCGGTATAGATGGCTTGTCATTACTACAAGACCTGCAAGCTCACTATCCTAAAATTCCAGTCATTATCATGACAGCCCACTCTGATCTGGACAGTGCTGTTTCCTCGTACCAAGGTGGAGCTTTTGAGTATTTACCCAAACCCTTTGATGTAGATGAAGCCGTTAGCCTGGTTAAACGGGCTTTAGCCCATGTTCATGAACAAGAAGTTGAAGCCGTTCAGCAACAGTTACCAGATGCCCCGGAAATTATTGGTGAAGCCCCTGCCATGCAAGAGGTGTTTCGGGCTATCGGCAGGCTGTCTAAATCGAACATCACTGTGTTAATCAATGGTGAGTCAGGTACCGGAAAAGAGCTGGTCGCTCAAGCATTACACCGACATAGCCCAAGGGCAACCAGACCTTTTATAGCTTTGAATATGGCTGCTATTCCCAAAGATTTAATGGAGTCAGAGTTATTTGGCCATGAAAAAGGCGCATTTACAGGCGCCACCCAGCAACGTGCTGGTCGCTTTGAGCAGGCCAATGGCGGCACCCTATTTTTGGATGAAATTGGCGACATGCCAGCAGAAACTCAAACCCGGCTGTTACGCGTACTTGCTGATGGTGAGTTTTACCGAGTAGGTGGCCATACTCCAATTAAAGTAGATGTAAGAATTATCGCCGCTACCCACCAGCACCTGGAAAAACTGGTAGCCAAAGGCAGCTTTCGAGAAGACTTATTTCACCGACTCAATGTCATCCGGATTCATATCCCCAAACTGCAGGATCGACGCGAAGACATACCGCTGCTAGCCCATTACTTCTTAAACCGTGCAGCAGAAGAATTAGCAGTAGAAGCCAAAGCACTAAAACCAGAAACCGCAGACTTACTATCCAAATTAGACTGGCCAGGAAACGTCAGGCAGTTAGAAAATACCTGCCGATGGTTAACCGTAATGGCATCCAGCCGCGAAATTTTACCAACCGACCTACCACCAGAGTTGCTGGAGCAACCTAACACTCCAATCCAAAATTTAAATTGGGAGCAGCAACTCAGGAACTGGATCGACCAAGAACTAGCTCTCGGCCACCGGCAAATTTTGGATATTGCCGTACCCGCATTTGAACGCGCTATGATTGAAGTGGCACTAAAGCATACTGGTGGCCGCCGCCGCGATGCTGCTCAATTACTAGGCTGGGGCAGAAATACCTTAACCCGCAAAATTAAAGAACTAAAACTAGATTTAGGGGCAAATAGCCTGGCGGATGATTAGTAAGCTCTCAGCTTTCAGGCTGTCACAAAAGATTAAGGATATGGCCCCCTCTTCAGGGTTCACAAAAGTCATTTTTAGCTCCCTCTGGGAGAGGGCTAGGGTGAGGATATATTAGCCATAAGATACCTTCTCACTAGAACCATTATTTTTTTACTAGCCTTACGGCTCCCCCTCATCCTAACCTTCTCCCCCAAGGGGAAGAAGGAAATTAGATTCAAAGAATTTCTCCCCTCTTTATTTACCCTCTATGGTTGCAACCGCTCTATTGACCACTCCCCCGCTTCACTCTGACTATAAACCAATCTATCGTGTAATCGGTTCGCTCTGCCCTGCCAAAATTCCACTTGCTCAGGCACTACTCTAAACCCACCCCAAAAACTGGGCAGTGGAATATCTCCCTTAGTAAACTTTTGCTTCATTTGGGAAAAAGCCTGCTCCAACAACTGACGGGAAGAAACTTTCTGACTTTGTTGAGAGGCCCAGGCAGCAAGTTGACTATCTCGGGGGCGGCTTAAAAAATACTTAGTTGCTTCTGCAACTGACAACTTACTGGCAGTGCCGTTAATAATGACCTGCCTTTCTAAAGGTAACCAGCCAAAATGCAGGCAAACATTAGGGTTTTCAGCAATTTGCTTGGCTTTTTTACTTTCCAAGTTGGTGTAAAACACAAAGCCTTTTTCATCAAACTGTTTTAGCAGCACAATTCGCTGGCTCGGCCGCCCGTCGGCACCAACGGTAGATAAGCACATAGCCGTAGGGTCAGTGGAAATTTCAGTATCAATGGCATCCTTTAGCCAGTGACGAAACTGCTCTATCGGAGTGTTATGAAGGTGCTCTTCAGACAAGCCCGCTCTCAGGTACTCTCTACGCTCTTGACTAATATCCATTGTGTTACGCCTATATACTCTTCATGTTTTTCATATTTTTCACGCGATGGTACACCCACATTTAAAGGATTCATTATTGTAGAGTCGTTACTAGCATTATACTACCGAGGATCCTCTGAAAATTGACTTTTTGAGACTATAAAATGAATAAACCTCACGTCTTATTTCTACCTGGTATGCTCTGTGACCAAAGGGTATGGCAATATCAAATGGATCATTTAAAAGAAGTGTGCCAGCCCGACTTTCTTGACTTACGCAATTATAGCCAATTCGATCAAATGCTATCGGCCATTGCTAAAGCCAGCACCTTCGAATCAATTATTATCGGTTTTTCCATGGGAGGGTATCTTGCACTGGAATATGCACTACAAGGTGAAGTGTTATTTAGTAAGTTGGCTATTATTGGAACCACAGCGAAAGGCTATCCAGAATCAGAAAAAAAAATGCGCCGTAAGCTATTAAACCAAATACAACAAGGGCTGTATTCTGGCATGAACCAGGAACGATTACGCTTGATGGTTCACCCTGATCAGCACCATAATGATGAGCTATTAAACCTGATCAAACAAATGGAGCAAGACGCAGGAGAGCAAGTTTTTGTTAACCAACTCACCGCCACCTTAAATAGAGAAAATCGTGAGTCTTTATTATCGAGAATTCAGCAACCAACATTGCTTGTTGGAGCCAAACATGACCAAATTGCCCCCTACAAAGCCATTTCAACCATGGCTAGCTTAGTTCCTCTCTCTGAGTTACATATTCTGGAAGATTGTGGTCATATGATACCTTTGGAGCAGCCACAATTATTGACAACTATATTACAACAATGGATTACACCTTAAGACTCTCATCTATTGATAAGAAAAGCAGCTTTTTAGGTTATCGTAAGGCCGAACAGATATCATAATACTGCTCAACACTTTCAATTAAGTGAAAGTGTTGAGCCATTTTTGTTAACTTAATTAGGCCATAAGGCTGGCTATTTAGCCCCATTAAGAACGCCAGGCGCCCCTGCCCTCTGACTAACTTACAAAGACAAAGTAATACTCTTAACCCAGCCGAGTCAATGTAAGACACCGTACTTAAATCGATAACCAGGTCTTTATTCAGATCAGTTAATAATCTGTTTAACCTGAGCATTAGCGGGCTACTGGTTTTATAATCAAGATCAAAATGCAGCTTAACTAAATAAAAGCTATGTTTTTCAGATACTCTAAAAACCTGCCCCATCAGCAACTCTTTCATCCAACTATCGTATAATAATTATACGCAGCTATTGTTTCTTCACTTATAAAAAATATGGCAAATTTTTAGCTTGCTTATAACTCTACTCTAAGCAATTCTACACTAAGAACGTAATTTTTAATTATTGTCATTAATTTTTAATAAAAATAAAATAACTCACCAGAAGAGTTCTGATCTTCCTCTGGTGGTTAACAGCAGCAATCATTCACAAAGAATGTTAGTCATCAACGATGACTATACCCAAAGCGTAGGGTTTTTAGGGGGCTAGCTTACTACCGTGAAGCTAGCGATAGCTGCACTAACTGAAATAAAAAGCGCTAGCTGGGCCGTCGAATAACGAGTTCCAGTAGCACTTTTTATATAAATTAAAGTAGCTACCGCAAGTCTTACAGTAGCAGACTTGCCCCCATGAGCCTATAAATAATAGGTGATTGGGGTGAGATGCGATGACAACAAAGCCTAAAAATCATTCGCGAAGGGTATATAGTTACTTAATTTTCATTGTGGTTGAGCAAGTCACATTATACGGCAGTACAATCGCTTGAACCTTAATTTCTCCTCCCTTAGGAAAATATGAGTAACCTGGTAAGAAAAAATTAGCTGCTGTGCCTGAAACATTACTTGATGGTGAAGTTCGTTGGTCAAACTGCTCATGCTTCCAGCCACCTGTGGTAGGCAAAACCTCAAAAACTTTTACTGTATATTTTGAAAAAGTTCCCCCTGCGGATCTAACCCACACTTTATGAGTTTTATTTTTTTCTACTTCTTTAGGTGCTTGCAGCTTACAACCTGTTGCTATTAATTCGGCAGGTGCATCAAAATCAAATTCTTCATAGGCATTAGTTTCACCATTATCAGCACTCGCTACTTGCCCCATAAATGCATAAGCTACTCCTGCTGCCATACAAATTAATTTTGTTTTATTCATTTTCAATTTCCCTTTCAGTTTTTTCCCTCGCAACGAAGATTAGATTACTTAACAAAATAGTTCTAACCTATTTTCATTTATTCAATAGCTCAAATTTCGACCAACACAAGCCGACTCAAGAAATTAAGGTGTTAAAATAAAAATGCCAACTAACTTTTAATACTAAAGTGTTATAGCTTTCAAGTTCGAACCTCTTGACTACACTTAGTGATAGTTAGCAGCACCCAGGCGTTAGTAAATGCAACGAACAAGCACTTTTTCCATATTTTTACTTCTTTTTGCTGTAGTTAGTTATCCTTTATTAGCTGCTCAGCAGCTAACACTTACCATTGCCACACTAAAAGACGGTAACCACCGTTACTATCATGAGTTGCTAAGACAGTCCTTAACTCTTGTTGGTTATCAATTAACAATTAACCACATCCATGATTTATCGCAAAAGCGTATTGTGATCTTTTTAAAGCAGGGGGTTATTTCAGTCCACTGGTTTATTAAAGCAATTTCTAGAGACCAAGCTTTTGTCCCAATAAATATAGGCATTACCAACGGTTTAATTGGTAAGCGAGTATTACTTATCCCTAAAAACCAACAGCATATATATCAACAGGTAAAAACCCTGAGTGATTTTCGACAATTGCAAAAAACAGGTGGCTTTGGTGAAGGGTGGTTTGACGTATCAGTCTGGAAATATAATCAATTACCTTATCGAGTCATTTCCGGTGACTCGCAAGACATTTTTCTAATGGTTGCTGCCAGAAATCGTGGTATCGATTATTTTTCAAGAGGAGTCAATGAAATATTAGCTGAGTCAGTTTTATACCCTGAATTATTTATTGAGCAACGACTGTTACTCCGTTACGACCGTGACTTTCAGTTTTACTTATCCCCCACCTCAAGACAGTTAAAACCCATCATTGAGTCTGCCCTATTAAAAGCCAAGCAAACCGGCTTAATTGACCGGCTAGTTAATCGATATTGGCAGGATACATTCAAGCAGCTCAACTTAGAGAAAAGAATTGAACTTAAGCTTAAAACACCATTCTCTTAAGAAAACGATTAACTATTTTTTTTAATACCTGTCTGCAGTATTTCAGCTAACCGTTTTGTACCAGGACCCGCTTTTTCTCCTAACCTGACTACCATATAAATAGGCAGCTGACGCCGCTGTCCAACAGCTAAGTTTATAGGCTTTAATATCCCTTCTGCTAACTCAGTTTCAATATAACTGACTGGTAACCAGGCAAACCCCATTTTTTCTTTTAAGCAACTAACAGAGGTAGCAAAATGACTTACTGTCCAACGTTGTTCTGCTGCTAGCCATCCTGCATCTTGATTACGCTTTAAACCTGAGTCTCGAATTACTATTTGGCGGTGTTTTTTTAAGTCATTTTCACTGATGGGTGATGCTTGTTGATGTAACGGATGATCTTTATGCGCAACGGCTAAAAAGTCTATTTGAAATAGCATGACACCTAAAAACCCAGTGGGCACCCTAGGTGATAGTAAAATATCTGCTTCACCAAATAGTAAAGCTTCATCCGTACCCGATAAACTGGTTTCTAAAAGTGTTAGCCGACTGGTAGGGTATTCATTGTTAAATTGATTCAGCCCGGTTAACAACCATCGCCTAGGCACCAGCAAGTCAACCGCTATTTTTAATTCAGGCTCTATACCCTGAGCCAGTGTTCGAGCTAGGTCTTCTAGCTCATTTGCTTGCTGGATAAGTTGCTTCACTTGTTGATATAGCAACTTCCCTGCGTCAGTCAGCTCCGCTTTGCGCCCTTGCTGCTCAACAATCCTGACTGGTAACAACTCTTGTAACTTGCTAATGCTATAGCTAATAGCTGACTGGCTTTTATTCAATGCTTCTGCTGCTTGGCTAAAACCACCGTACTCAACCACAGCCTGCAACGCTAACCAGTACTCTATTGATATTCTAGGAACCTTCATTCGATTGCTGCTCTATCTGCGACCATTCTACTTTGCTGTCGTTGTTTTTCTTTGGGTTTGTTGGGCTTGCTAACCTTAGCTCCCTCAAACATATCTAATAATTTAATCAAATAGGGCTACTTATTCCAACTATTAATCAATTTTCTAAATGTAAGATTGGACATATTCACAAAACCAGGAGATGCCTTAATGAAACAAATTCTACAAATTAATAGTAGTGTTTTTGGTAGTCAGGGAGAGTCGACCCAATTAGCGAACCAGTTAGTAAGCCATCTTGCCGAGCAATATGGATCTCATGTAACAGTTAGAGATGTTTCTTCCAGCCCCATACCTCATCAGGATGCAGGTTTTCTTCAAGCACTAAGCACACCTGAAAACACCAGAGACACAGAACAGCAAAGCAAGGTGACTTTTGCAGATCAACTTATTGAAGAACTACAAGCAAGTGACTTATTGGTTATAGGGCTTCCCATGTATAATTTTGGTGTTCCCTCAACCTTAAAAGCCTGGTTTGATCATATCGCTCGGGCTGGAGTTACTTTTAGGTATACTGAGAATGGTCCAGAGGGTTTGCTAAGAGATAAACAGGCAATTGTTGTGACAACACGAGGAGGTATCCATAAAAATACTGACCTGGACACTGAAACGCCTTTTGTGAAAAGCTTTTTAGCATTTATTGGTATCACCAATGTTTCCTTTATCTATGCCGAGGGGCTTAATATGGGTGAAAAAATTAAAAATCGAGCATTGTCTGAAGCAGAAGTTCAACTAAAGCAGCTTTCACTAAATTAAAGCTCTTATTCTTTCGTGCTTCTCTATTAGAAGCACTCAAAAATAACTATTTATTTACAAAGCAACACCGATCAAAAAATAATTTGTCATATATTATTCATATTTCATTATATTTAAATACACCTGATTTATTTTTAAGAACTTTTTCAGTTTACTCTACAACAGTATGATATAATTAAATACAGGGTAATCTAGAAGTTGTTTTTTGTTTCCCTCAGGCTGTAAAATGAAAGTGATTACTGGTGATTTAATTAAATTAGTTGCTGATGGATATTTTGATGTAATCATTCACGGTTGTAATTGTCAGTGCACAATGGCAGCAGGCATTGCTAAAACAATCAAGAATATTTTTCCAGAAGCTTATTATGCAGACTGTGCCACCATTAAAGGGGATAGAAGCAAACTTGGTACAATATCTTACGCAACGGTTGAGCTTCTCAGTCATACCTTAACCGTAGTCAATGCTTATATTCAGTATGACTGGCGAGGCCCCCAGATCAGAACTGACTATAATGCGGTACGCTCTGCCATTCATGAAGTAAAGCATCGATTTAGTGGCATGAGAATTGGCTATCCGTTATTTGGTATCGGACTCACTAAAGGCGACTGGGAAGTGATTGAAATTATTCTTTCTGAAGAGTTAGAAGGAGAGGATCATACCCTAGTAGTAAACACCAATAAGTAAGTATACTTTACTCTGAAACCAAACCTATCTATAACAACCAGTTCTTACTCCCCTATCTACTATTTAGCTACTGGCACTATCTCTATCATTAACTTATACATTTAAAGAGTGTCATTACTTTTAAATAGTATGAAAGGTACAAAAGATCACCATGCCCATCAGACCTCTTTTGCTGATAGTGCTTTTAAGCTTACCTGCCATCTCCCCTGCAGATATTATTTTTCAAGCTGGAAGTAATTCTATTATTGCAAATAAAGCTGACATTCTTGATGCTGCCCTCGGGCGCTCAAGAGCTGAAGAGTATGTTGTTCACTTAGAGTTTACCATTGAATTCGGTAGAAACCTTTTTCTGTTCACATCAAAAAACCTGGGAAAGCCTCTTACTATAAAAGCATTTGGCACGCTTGTAGGAAAACCTAAAAAGCTGGAATACAGTTATACTGACAGAATCCAAATTACTAATCTAAACAAAAAAGAGGCAGAACTATTGGTAAACAATATAAAGAAGCCAGTAGACTAACTCGCCCTTTCACGATTATATCCGTCATGAACGGGCTTTAGATATTAATAAGTAAGCGCTTCCTTGGCAAAAGACACTCTCCAATGCGGCAATACTTTTACAGTTACCTTCGCGCCACCATGAATGCCTAGTGCAGTCAAACTCAACGTAGGATCCAACTGACTCACCATATCACCTTTAGTAATTCGCCAAAGTTGTTGTTTATCCATATTACAGGTTTGCAAAGTAACCTTTTGTTGATTGCTCTGCTCATCAACTAAACTCAAGCACTTGTTTTTATCCCTTTGTGGATGTAGCCGCCCATCACTATCCAGCCACCAAAGCTGTAAATTTGGCTCGTTACAGTGCCATAGCTGCAGCGTATTTTTTTGGTCAATTTCTCTATACAAGTCCAAACATAAATTATTACCAAACAGAATGGCCTGATAGAGCTTATCAGACAAAAAGTCTTTAGCCTGCTCAATGATATTTTCACCCATCAAAGGCTTCTGTTTAATTTGTTGTACTGTGGGCGTCTGCCACTGCCAGCTGCCTTTCACTCTGGCCAAAACCCTGGCATTTGGTTTGTTGCTTTCTACATCTAGCACCAACTGTTTATTAGCCAAGTTACTTATTATTCCGTTTTCTATTCGCCAGCGTTGTGATAACTGATGATTACAAGGCTGCATTGCTGTCATTACAGCGGCTAGTGTGCTTTTCTTGCCCGGATCAAGACACTTATCCACAGAATGCTGAGGACGCAGACGCCCGAAGCGGTCTATTTGCCACTGCTGGTTTAAACTATTATCACATTGCTCAATCACTACTGGAGCATCCGCATTCACCAATCCACCAGCAACAGATAAACATAGGTTTTCTCTGAACTTTATTGGTACAAAGCCCGTTACTGATGACAAGCTTGTCTTATCAACAGATTGCAACTGTTTCGATAAAATTTGCTGGTTAATGACTTTAAATTGCCATTGCTGACCTGGAGCATCCTCAGCTGCTACCAGAGATAACTGGCTACCTGCATTATTATCAAAGGCAATGAGTCGTTGATTGTTAGCTACAGCAACCAGTTGGCCTGCTTGAAACTGCCACTGCTGAGCTGGTGAATCTGAACACTCATTGATAAACACCAGTCCGACAGGGTTAATGCTAGATGCAGCTAGAAATTGTAAACATTTGCCATCGGCCAATTGGCTGTGCAGCCTGTTTTGATCATCAAACCACCACTTTTGATGTTTAGCGTTAATACAGCTTCCCAACTTTACTGGTGTATAGTTATCACTATTACTCCACAACACCTCTAAACATAAATCATTGGCAAATTGCAGCAGTGCAATCTCTTTTTCAGGCCGCTTAGGTATAGGCGGGCTCTTTTCATGGATAATCGGTCGCGTTGAAAGAGAAGACGGCAAAACTTCTGCCCCTAACCGCTCATTAGCAGCTACTAATTGACTTAGAGTTACCAATGATAAAAACCAAATGACTATTACAGTAGATAAAAAACTATTAACCAAAAATAAAGAGCTGACAACAGGGTACATCTTGTAGTGCATATTTATTCCATTTAAACAACACAAAAACTACCGCTTTACGAGAACTGATAACACTTACCTGATAGAGCCTCACTCAAGCAAATAACAACAAACCTATTGTCACAAAGTTGGCTTTTACGCAAAGGTCTTGCTTTATTCAAATACCTTGTTATGAAGCCAATCATTTAGTTGCTCAAGAAATAAGCATATTTAGTTTGAACGTACAAAGCACGAATGATAAAAAAAATGACGAGCAATAGCTGGAAGTGGCGCACGCTGTGGTGCTTTCATTGTTGAAGTCATATAAAGCCAGCAGTGCATTCAACCTTCTCTATTCGACCAACCACTATAAAGCAGTAACAACCAATTATTAACCAACAGTTAGGCACGCAAACAGTTTCTAGTATAATTGGCAGCTTTAAAATAGTACTTTATCGACTTACAACAGTTAATTTTTAGTGACATTTTTACGTAATATTTGCTGTACTATCCCATTATCAGCAGCTAAGGTAATAAATAAGGTGGCAAGCTAACTTCACCATCAAGTCCTATTACTGTTAAAGCTTTTTAACAGTAATAACTGTACAGGAAAGGTGCTGACTTTACAGGAGTGTGAACACTCCGACATATAACAGGCATCAAATAAGCCTGATTCAGTAACAATAAGAATCAGACAGTCAGCAGAAGGCCCTGCAAATATTTTAATCAAAGCGAACAGTTGTCGGATACGAACAGTAATAAAATAATAGTGTCAAACCAACTAGTAGCTCTATAAAAATTCAGTAATTAGTCATTTATACCTAATAAGAATGGTTTGTAGGTGAGGCCATCAAGTGACGAGGCCCCATAAGCCTATAAATAATAGGTGATTGGGGTGACAGTTAAATGCTCCTGCATTAACTGCATTCCCGCCATCCATGGTGGTCATAACAAAAGCTAGAAGTCATTCTTGAAGGGTATATTTGTTGTAACCATTGTAGTAACAGGTAAGGCTATGGTTTTAGCACTCATCGAACAGGCTCGAATATTTGCTACAGAAGCCCATGCAAGCATTAATCAACGTCGCCGCTTCACAGACGATCCTTATATCGTTCATCCAGAAGCAGTTGCAAAACTCGTTGCTGAAGTGACCGATGAGGTAGTATTGATTGCCGCTGCCTGGCTACATGACGTTGTTGAAGGCACTCCTGTTACCCTCTCTGATTTACGCAATCAATTTGGAGAAGACATTACCCAGCTGGTTTATGAAGTCAGCAAGATCAGTGGTGATGTTGCAGGCGACAAGGTTTTGAAAAAAGCGCTTGATCGCGACCACTTTGCTCAAGCTTCACCAAAGGGAAAAACCATCAAACTAGCAGATATGATTGATAACTTAAGTAGTGTTGTACAATTAGCTCCTGAATTTGCCAAATCATATGTTCCTGAAAAAGCATTGCTATTGCCTTTATTAAAAGAAGGCGACAACACCTTGTATATACGTGCAACTACCGTGCTTGAGCAATGTGAACGAGAACTTTACAAAGTGTTTGGCGATCTTTACAAAGATTATTAAAAACTGTAAAAAATACAAATTTACTGTACTCCCAACAACCGGGAATGTTTAGAAGCCACTTTTATATAAGGATATAGTCATATCTAATTCAGCTATAGAGCATTGCATCCTCATCCCTGGCATGGATGGAACAGGTCTTCTATATGATGAGTTTCAACAATACTTGGCAAACCAAAATGTTCATCTAACTATTCTTAACTACCCAACAGCTCAGGTATTGACCCAACCAGAACTCCTGAATCAATTAGATTCTGTTTTACAACAACAGGATAAGCCTGTTTGGTTAATTGGTGAGTCATTTGGGGGGCATCTTGCCTATCAACTTGCCCAACAGCATCCAGAAAAGGTCAATGGACTGGTTTTGGTTGCCTCTTTTTTAACACCTCCTTTTTTTCTATTAAAGCTAATGCCTGCAAAATTAGTTCAGTTCAGCTGGCTTTGTCTACAAAAGACACATTTACTAAGAAAACTAGTTATATCTGTATTACTTCATAAAAGCTGTTCAGATACCACCAAGACAAAGCTAAGTCACGCTATTAAGCAAGTTGACGCAAAAGTAATAGCATCGCGATTTACCCAAATCAAACAGTTAAACATCACGTCGGAGCTAAGCAATTGTCACTATTTAAAGCCAACATCTGACCTATTAGTTAGTAATAAAGCTATTCACCAATTAAGTCAGCTGTTTAATAAAAGCATCTGTTACCCAATTAAAGGCACCCATTTTTTACTACAAACCAATCCAGAAAAGTGCGCAGAGATTGTGTATAAAATCATTACCTGTCAGGGAACTGGAGAAGCCTTTACGGGAGAATAACTTGATATCAGTTTTAACATCTTAACAATCATCCACAAAAACAACAGTGGCAATAAAATTGTCTGTAGTATAAAACTGGCTATTAGTTTAATAATATCCTCAAGCGCTTGTTCAGAAATCGCTTTTAATTGTTTCATTTTCTCAACAGGATTAAGTTGGGCTGTAAGCTGATCCATATTATTTTTCAACTTTTCCCAAAATGATTCTGGTTGAGCTTGTAAAGCCTGTTGCTGCGCTTGATGATAAGCTTCAATTTGCTCTGTTGTGTCTTGCAAGCGATCGGTAGCAGCTTGCTGCTCTGCTGCAAAAAAGCCTAAATACAGTGCCTGATTAAATAGTACCATTAACACCACTGCATAACGTAGTACAAATAAACAGGCAAATAATTTGGCACTCACCAGCCACCACTTGAGGCCAATATCTTTGATAAACCATAATGCAAAAAGATAAAAAACCGCACTGACTGCCAATAATATACTCATTAAACCCGTTGCAATTAATTCATTAATGAGTTTCTGAATACCTAACGACGTAGTACTGGTCAACATTACCCAAGAAAATCGTTCAACTAAATCATTAACTGGATCTAAAATTTCTCCAGCAGTAATCGTTACCCCCACCCCTACTGGTTGAATAGACACCTCTGTGCCTTGAATAACCGAGATCACCCCATTAAGTAAACGCGCAGTCGCAAACGTCACCGCCGCCTGTTTCAATTGCTGATCAGTCAGCTCTGACGCCTCCTCATCCACCCAAGTAAACCAGGAGCCAACACACATTAGGATCACTAACAAACTAATCAAACACTTCCAACGAGCCTTCATATCCTTCCCAACCCTCTTACACCTCTATCTAGCCAAAGTGAATGTCTTTTAGGGGAGGCCGTCGAGCGATGCAGCCCCATGAGTTTATGCTTTTATAAATGATTGGGGTGAAGAGCGACGACAACAAACCCTAAGAGCCATTCGCGAAGGGTAGAGGTTAGTTATAACACAAATTGGTTATAAGTTCGTCAGCATAAGACAATGGACGATACAAACTTCACTCTATTAGGGGTTGAACATAATAGGCTGTATAATTGATTAGGCTTACTTAATTTGCTTTATAGGAAAACCTGTGCAATGAGATCATTCGCTTTTCTACAGGGGCTTGATAGAGACCTTCAAGAGAACCTGCTCAAACAACTGCGAGATCTGTGGACTCATACATCTACTGCATTGGAAGGTAATACCCTAACTCTAGGGGAGACCAAATTTGTCATTGAAGAAGGTTTAACCGTATCAGGTAAACCAATCAAAGATCACCAGGAAGTGATTGGCCACGCCAAAGCCATCGAAATCCTCTACCACTTATTGGACAAACCTGTTACTGAACAAGATTTATTCAACCTGCATAAAGCTGTGCAAACAGAAATAGTGAGTGATATTTATAAACCACATGGCGCCTGGAAAGTAGAACCCAATGGCACCTATGCAGTGGATAAAGAAGGTAAGCAAACATTTATTGAATATGCTTTTCCCAGTGATGTTCCATCACTGATGAACCAATGGTTAATAGCAGTCAATCAGTACAACAGTGAAAGTCTATCTTTAGATACCGCAATTGAAGCCTATGCAAAAATTCATATGGGGTTTGTTCATGTCCACCCATTTTGGGACGGTAATGGCCGAATAGCCAGATTACTGGCAAATTTACCCTTATTGAAATCCGGCCATGCGCCAATGGTAATTGATTCTAAAAATAGAAAAGAATATATAGAAAATCTAGCAGCATACCAGCTTGAAATAGGTACCTTAGATAAAAACACCGGGCTATGGCCAGATGAAAAACAGCTAAAACCGTTTATTGATTTTTGCAAAAAGAGCTATCAAACCACATTGGATTTAATTACTAATGCTAAGAATCAGCAGGAAAAGCGGGATGCCCGTGATTAAATGCTATCTGGATTGATATTTCCCTTTATCAATCCAGACTTTTAGCACAGTAAAAATAAACAGTTTACTCCTTCAATCCCTCTGGCAATCGAATAACAATGATCTCATTATCATCCGGTTTATTGGTGGTTACATGTCGACCAATACTAAATGGATAATTATTATCATTCAGCAAGGCAATATGGTTTTTATCCAGAATAACTATGTTTTCAATCGTTTCGAAAGGGAAGGCAAACTGGTTATTGCCGATGCCTACATCACCGGTTTCGCCCATGGCTAGGTTATGTGGGTCTGCAATAGTAAGCAAGTCTACCAGCTCTTGTTTTTCAACCTGACCATTTGCTTTAAGCGTAATTAAATGGACTTTTTTATAGCCATTTAAATCGCCTTGGCTACCATCCCTTTCTACTACTAACCCTTGATTATTATTAATCATTTTAAAAGCACCAATGGCTGTACCTTGTTTATCCATGGGGTAATAGTATTGTTTACCAGTGAATTGTTTAGTCAACAAATCAAATTCGCTTATTATTAAATTTCTATTTTTGCTATTAGCTAGTTTTTTATTATTCTGACTTAATACCGGCAATTCCAGCATTGCCAATAAACGTTTGCCATCCTTAGAAATGGCAAGCCCTTCAAACCCTCCACTGCGCTTTATACTGATACCATCTACCAGGGCAGTATTGCGGTATGGCCAATACAAGCCTGCTAACCAAGGAGTGTTTTTGCCATTTTCATCCTGCAAATTAGTGCCATCATCAGCATCAGGCCCTATAGTCGGGAAATCGCCTATTAAATAAACCGTACGAATACCTGGGTAATTTTTCTGTACTTCTAATAAAGTATTAAAGTCAAAGCTTTGAATATCCACCTGTTCAACTAAGTTATTTGTTTTGATTAACTGAGCTAATTTACTTGCAAAAGTTTTAGCGTCTACTGTACGGTCTTTATAAACGTTGCCATGTTTATCTTTGTCACTGCGAGGATTTATTTTAGTTTCGATATTAAACCGTGCTGTTGCTGCTACTTTACGCCGTTTAACCGCTTTTGGATGGTATTTACCAGGGCCACTGGTATAATAGTCTTGATAGAATGTTACAAAATCAAATAGCTGTTGCAATGTTGGCATTACATAGACGCTAGGTAAATGTTGTACTTTTACAAATGCCTCTGTGACAGGAGACAGTGCAGGGTTGCTTTGCTGGCTGTCACCACGAAAGGTTTTATCACAAATAAACTGTTGTTGTATTTGCTTAGCTGTTAAGTCTTTTATTAATGCTTGATTATCTTCCGTATAAGCTGAGCCATCCTTACGGCGACACTTACCTGCTTCAATATAAGGATCATGATTAAGCATTAACTGGCCATCTTTAGTAATGCCTGTATCAGTTTCCAGTGTGGTCATTAAATTATCAAGCGCCACTTCCATAGCAGGTAAAGTATTTTCTGGTCGTAAATTACGCCCGCCACGATGACCTTGGGCATCAAACTTACTGCTATCAATCAAGCCTTCTCTAGTTAAAAAATCACCTGGCTTACCATCATTATTAGCATCAAACTCTTGGACCGCTTGTAATAATAAGTCAGGCCGATCAGAGATAATACCATCCACCTCTAGCTTCATTAGTTCTAACATCCGGGGCTTGTCGTTTACTGTCCAGGTTACCACTGGATAACCTGCTTTTTGCACAGACGACACATCAAACACACCACTCGCCGCCAACTTTAACTCTTCAGGTGTGTCCTTATCACGGGCATAGTGAGTAACTTTAGGGTTGTTGTCCTGCAACATGACATGGTAAGGAGAAAATACTGGCCGAAACTGAGCACCCTGTTGTTTAGCATGTTGAGCCACCGCATTCATCACCCGTACTGCGCTACCTTCTTCTAGATAAGGGTTTTGAGGGGAGTTTAAATATTTCGCTTTATTAGTTAAATCGCTGGCAAAATTCGGTAAACGATAAGGCGGCTCTAGTAATATGCCGTCTTTATCAAAATGGAGTAAAAATGGTCCAAACTCATCACCAATCCACAACGAACCATCTGGTGCACGCTGCACAGATTCCACATCAAAATCTGCACCGGTTAATAAACGCTCTTCAGTAAATTGATTAACAATAGCAAACGGTACTTGTTTATTAGGGTCTTTTAAACTAATAAACCCTTCCACCTTCACTTTGCCAGAGCCTTTGCCTGTTTGAGTTTTATAATCTGGCTTTAAAGTATACAAGCGCAATAAATAATCGGCTGAAGTTTCTAAAGTGCCATAGCCATTATCGGAAAGCGCTAATAAACGCCCATCCTTTTCCTTTAATACTGCCGAAAAGCCCTGAACAGGCTGTTTTTTAAACGGCAACTGCTGACCATTGATATTATTACTACCCAGCCGACCACCAGAAACCAGCCCATCAGCAAAGCTATCAGCCGGCAACTTAGCAAACCCCACCAGAGTTGGCTGAGTAATAGGGCTGGTTTGAGTATTAGTTTCTGCATTAGCTGTAAAGTGCGTTGGCTGTTGGCAGGCAACCAAACCCAAAGCTGTAGATAAAACGAGAGTCGAGTATTTTAGATAAGTCATTGCTTACACATCCCTTCCTAAATTTGTTGCTAAAATAAGCAACTAGTGTGAATCCTTGATGACAGGAATTAGCATCGTGGAAGAGAGAATGGAAAGCAACTGGTAGAAAATCTAAAAGATAGATACAAAAGCAAAAACTACCAGTTTAGAGAAAATTACAGGAATGAGCAGTTACACAATTTAAATTACAGACTATAGCTTCCCTTAAGCTATATCCTAAGGGAAGCTAGTTATTTTACTCTGTTTCTTCCTCTGCTGCTTCCTCTGGTGGCTTACAACCCTTAGGAGTTGCACCAAACTCATCTATACTTTTTTCAACTTCACAAGACCAAAAACCATCTACATCCCTTTTATAACTAATTTTCTTACCTTTAACACCCTTAGTTATGCCACTTCCATTCAAAGTAACCTCTAAAGTCCCTGCTAGAGTAGCTGCATTAGTTCCACTAACCGTAACATTCGTAGCAGGTCCAACTAAATCCTTATTGAATGTTATACCCAACTTCTTAGGGTCTTGTATTTCTGCCGCTGTAGGAAACGTACCTTTTTCAGCAATATATGTCTCAATAATTGCTCTAGAGGCAGACAATGTAGCTAAAGTACTAGCAACTTGCGACTTAGCTGTATACTTCTGATAAGCAGGTAAAGCTACACTCGCTAGCACCCCAATAATCGCCACTACAATCATTAATTCAATCAGCGTAAAACCGCTTTGCTGTTTTTTCATTTGAGTCTCACTCCGTTTAATAAACAACCAACATCTTTTTTATAAGTGTTTTTAGGCACTTTAACGGATTGAATAATTAATAAGCGTTTTTGGGTGATTTTTATTTGCAAAATTAACTGTGTGTTTTGTACATCTTTTGTAGTTGATGATTTCGCATGCTGCTTACAACAAGTTCCTTCTCCCACAAGGGGGAGAAGGTTAGGATGAGGGGGACTAGCTTTGCTAGTGAAAATATATTTCCTGCCAGCTAAATAGACATTTTACCCTCACCCCAACTCTCTCCCAGAGAGAGAGGGAGCTCAGAGCATCGTTCGCCACTCAAACACTTTCAAAGATATAAACAAAAACCTGTTAGCCCATCAGCTTGTGTTAATTTTGCTTTATTTATAATCACCTAGTGCTTATTTAACTTATTCAATACCTGAGTGGTATATGCTCAAGATAAGATAACAGCTTCTTTTTCATTGACTCTCTAGCTGTGTTGCTTGTTTTAGGCATAGCGCCCTATGTCAGCAAAAAAGCGCATTACCAGAAAATAAATGACATTGAAGGCTGATACCACTATTTACCCCTATACCACTAACATGTTGAAATACACGACAGAAAATGTAGAATAGTTCACAGTTTACTAGTGCAATTGTTTTCCGACAAAAGGATAGTGTCGAGCTGTCCTACAACTGACCATCATTTATACAACACGTGACATTTATTATGCATTAATTAACTCACTCTTTGCAATTTGTTGAAGCATTTCTTAAAGCAAATATGAACTAGCTATCATTCATTCTACTTAAGTTGTACATTTTTTGTTGTATAAAAATACGGCACAATCATCCTATCTGACTGTTTAATACTCACCTCAGTATGTTTTTGATTATTTTTTAGCTGGTTTTTAGTCGCTGTTCAGTTTTTGTAAGTGGGAATTAACCAATTAGTCTAAGACTGTTACTATTACCTAATTGAAATACACAGGTGGTGATTAATGGCTGCTTTAGTAATTCATGAAATTGATGAAGAAATAGTAGAAGCCCTCGAAGGCGTAGCAGAGCAAAACGGCACCAGTCCAAAAATTGAGCATCGAAGAATTTTAGAAGCAGCTTTAAAACCAGCTGAGCCTCAGAAAAAATGTTTTGTTGAGTTTTTAGCTTCCATGCCAAATATTGGGAAGGATGAGGATTTTGGGTGCTAATCATCAATGCGCATGAACAGGTCTAGTAGCTCTTCTTTTCTGCCGTTTGGGATTTGATTTAGTGGGCTGTTGTACCCAAGCACCTTTTAGTTTGGCCAGGTTGTATTTGGGCAGATTATTAAATTTATCGCCTATTTCGCCTGCGGTTTGAAATATAACCAGAGAGACTAAGATGATCGGCAGTCCCCATGATGCTCCTTGGAATAATGCCAATATGCCAAATAATAAGATCATTGTGGCCAGTGTTTTCAGCATCATCGCGACTACCTCCTTAGCGGCGCAACTTCTTTAAGTTTAGCACATGCCAATTCACTAAATAGACTGCTGCTGGGATGAGCCAGCAGCGCCTATGCGAACGACACCAGCTCTTTAAATAAGCTGGAAGGTTGATCACTGACTAAGCCTACCCAAATCTTATACCCGTCTACACTTATGTTACTGGAGATCACTACCTAGCAAGAGGATCAAACATGGCTATTCCGCAACAGGTGCAGCAAATCTTGGATAACGAGCAAATTCGTTACCGGCTTTCCAGTGTTAGTGATAACCATGAGCATCCTCCCAAAAGTGCTACTGCTGTTTCTGTTGTATTAGAAGATGATGCTGGACAGCTGCAGATTATCTGTCCTCGTGACCATATGATTGACCTGGAAAAGATGAATGAAAAGCTAGGGCGTAAGTTAGTAGCGACGTCATATCGAAATATGCAAAAGCTTTACAGCAACCATGGTCTGCAAGCATTACCCGCTATTCCCCAGCTAACAGGTTTACCAACCTTAGTTGAAAACAGCTTGCTAAAACATGAAACTATTTATATTGACTCAGGTACCCAGCATCAATATATCCGGGTTAAAAGCGATGAGTTCAAGCGTATCACTGGCACTGCAACCTATTTGGACATTACGCTACCACTCAGTGAAATCCATCAGCGCTTTCCTAAAGCTGAAGATGATGTACAGGATATAACCAACGCGGTTGAAAATTTTACTTCCCTAAGAATCAAACAACGCTTGGAGCAGACTATTGAGATTCCGCCCTTGCCAGAAACCGCACAGAAAATCATTCAGCTACGAGTAGATCCTAACGCTGATATCCGCCATTTAATTGAGGTGGTGGAAAAAGACCCAAGCTTAGCCGCACAGGTAGTCAGCTGGGCAGCTTCACCTTATTATGCAGCTCCCGGGAAAATTCGCTCGATTGAAGATGCCGTAATTAGAGTGCTTGGCTTTGACCTGGTTATTAATCTAGCTATTGGCTTATCACTTGGTAAAACCTTAACTCCCCCCAAAAATGAGCCCGAAGGGTTCACCCCCTATTGGAAACAAGCCGCTTACTGTTCATTGGGGGTTGAGGCGATGGTTCGAAAAATTCCTCCCAAACAGCGGCCAGAACTAGGGTTAGCTTACTTAGCTGGGTTGTTACATAACTTTGGGTACTTGGTGCTGTCCTTTGTATTTCCGCCACATTTAGAGCTGATTAACCGGTATCGTGAAGCTAACCCTCATGTCAGCTATGTGGATATTGAACGACATGTACTGGGAGTTTCGCGAGATCAAATTGGCGGTTGGTTGATGCAAATATGGGACATGCCTGATGAAGTAGCCAAGGCTATTCGCTATCAGAATGATATTGAATATGTGTCTCAGCATGCTGAGTATGCCTACTTGCTTTATATTGCCACACAATTATTGTGTCGACATGGGATTGGTGAAGGGATGGATGAACCAATACCTGAGAACATGTACGAAACCCTATCGTTAACCCCAGGCGAGGCTGAAGAGGCTATCAGTAACTTAATTGAGAAAAGTGAAGCCGTTGAAAATTTGTATAAGTCTTTTAATTCTCTAGGTTAGCCTTTGTAACTCTATTTTTTTAAAGCAGCCAGAATTTGGTCAGTGGTCCAGTTTTGGCTAATCCAAATTGCTTGGGAAGAAAACATAATAATTTGCCTGATATCATTCAATTTAAGCCATTCTTGCCCTTGCACTTGGCTCGACTTGGAAGCTCTGGCATTTGCATTTTTCTTCAAAGGCTTTCCCATCGACTGTTCAACCAGGCTCATAACATGCTCAAACCCAGGAAACTGCTGATAACAGCTGGAGATTACAACTGGCTTTTCATCTGTACTGGGGATGTTGGCAATACAGGTTAAAATTTCTAAATAATCGTAAGGGCCAAAAGGCTTAACATGGGCTTGCCCTTTGCCATTATAGTGTCGCCAAACACTTGCCTTAGCTGGAGCAGATAAAGATTTAGTTGCCACAGGCTTTGGAAGCTCAGGCAACTGCAGCAAACCATACCAATACATCAAGTAGGGAAAGCTGACCAAGCTGATACAAACCACCAACACCAGGGCTATGATGAGTTTTGGCAATGAAGTCATCGTGTCGTAAAAAATACCAACCGCTAATTTGACTTCATCTTAAAACAACAGGCCAGCATTACCCGCTGAGCCTGTCACAGCTTAGCCTGAAAATCTCACTTTCTAGCCACCTAGGACTGCTTCTTTTTACCCTTCGGCATCCAGTATTTAGTTAACCCTTGAAACCACATCACTTCCTTGGTATCTCCAGTAATTCTCAAGGTTTGTTTTTGAATTGCCTTCATAAATGCCTCTTGGGCATTTGCAGCAGTAAATGTAGTAAAACCTGTATTGGGATCAGCAAACTCCAGGGTAAAAGCTGGTGTTTCGCATTCTCCTGCATGACTCTTAATTAAGCCATTACTTACAATAAAATGCCTGGCAACATGACCATCACGGGTTTTAATTTGAAAGCTAAGCTGTTTGTCAGCTATTTTTTCTCGCATTTTTTGTTCTTTTTTACTAGCTCTAGCCATCAAAAAACCCATCATCCAGAGCAGTAACCTAAATTTCATAGCCACTCCTATGGCTGGTTATAAGACCACCCAGGTTAGTTATCCATTAACCACATCCTTAAACGCTTTACCTGGCTTAAATGCAACCGTATTACTGGCTTTAATTTCTATCGTTTCACCTGTTTGTGGATTTTTTCCTGTTCTGGCACCACGGTGACGTTGCTCAAAAGTACCAAACCCAATAAGCGTTACTTTATCTTGTCGATTAAGGGCATGGGTAATTTCATCAAGAATGGATGTTAATACCTGACCTGCCTGCTCTTTAGTTAAATCTGCTTTATCAGCTATTGCGGCAACAAGATCTGGTTTGCGCATGGTTCCCCCCTAACTCAATAGTTATTCAGTGCACGTTGAAGAAAAGTACAAGTTTAGGCCTGCTGCTATTTGTATGAAAATTGCTGTTAAGCGATATTTCAGGCAAATGGAAACAGATCCTAGAACAGACTGTTACTTATTAGGCTTACTGATTATCAGAATTAGTTGCGCAATAATAGCCTGCAACTGCCTTTTAATATGTCTGATCAGTCAGAAAGGTGTTTTACTTATACACCAATTGTTTTTATTTCTTATTTATTGCGTATCGATTAAAACTCTGTGTTTCTTATATTTATTTTTTAAGCTATATTTACAGTTATCACTTACTTTACTACTTATTTTTTCAATTTTTGATAGCTGTTGATTATTGATGAAGTTTAAACAAACGTTCACCCTAGCAAATTTTTTCAAATAAGTCGGCTATTTTATAATTTATTTCAGATCGTAAAAACGGAAGCGTTTGATTACATTTAACTAACAACTACACCTAACCATTAGCAAGCAAATACTAACCAATTGCAATCATTTCAAAATCCAGCTTACTCACACCACAGTCTGGACATAACCAGTCTTCTGGCACATCTTCCCAGCGGGTACCAGGGGCTATTCCTTCTTCTGGCCAGCCTTCCGCCTCATCATAAATAAATCCACAAACTACACATTGCCATTTTTTCATATGTCAGGCTCCTCACCCACTAATAAGGGCTAATCAGTTATAGTTCACTAGGGCAGCAAGCAATTATGAGAGGTACCCTTCTATTCAAAACTTGCAACTGATAGCAAGATATCGCATTCTGCGCGCCAGACAACTAATCAGTATTAAGTAAAAACTTCATTGTGAGCGCATTATCTATCTTTGAAACTGCTCAGTGGCAGCCTCATCTTAACATACCTGCACCCTGGCATGACTGGCTGACATTCACGGGTTCTCTCTCACAACGCTTGCAGGATACCTTTCAATCCCTATCAGTCAAGCTGATCAGCCAACAGTGGCAGCCTGCACTTCTTTCTGAACAAAAGCAGTTGGGTATTCCAGAGCAGCAGTCAGCATTTATTCGTGAAGTGATTCTGTGTGTCTGCCAGCAGCCAGTAATCTATGCACGTACTGTGATACCAGCATTTACCGGCTTGCTAAGCTGTCAACCACTACTCAGTCTCGATACAGAGCCACTAGGCAAGTTATTATTTACTCATGCCAGTAGCAAACGTAACCCAAACTTTCAGTATGCTCACTTTAGTCATGAGCAGCTGCAGGCATTACCCATGCCCTCAACAATAGCGCACTCAGCTATTAATCAAGACTGTTGGGGCAGGCAATCGGTTTTTATCATTAACCAGCGGCAGCTAGCGGTAAGTGAACTATTTTTGCCGACGATTTTTTCACTGCAACAACTAACATAATCATGCTTATTGATAGTGACTAACAGGATGGAAATAACCAGTAGCTCTTCTGACAAACTCAATGCATTGCTGAGTATCACCCGTTTAAACCGCCCTATTGGTCTTTACCTATTGCTTTGGCCAACCCTTTGGAGCTTGTGGCTAGCTGCTGATGGTCTGCCAGATTGGCACCTGATTATTATTTTTTGCTTAGGTGTCACAGTAATGCGCAGCGCAGGCTGTGTAATCAACGATATTGCTGATCGTCACTTTGATGGCCATGTTAAACGTACTCAAAGTCGGCCACTGGTTACTGGTGAGCTAACGCTTAAGGAAGCAATTGGCTGCTTTGTAGCACTTTGTACAATTGCGCTGGTACTGGTGTTATTTACTAATCAGCTGACTATTTTACTGAGCTTTGGTGCCTTGGCTTTAGCGATTTGCTACCCCTTTATGAAGCGCTACACTCATTTCCCACAAATTGTATTAGGGGCTGCTTTTTCCTGGTCGATTCCTATGGCCTATACTGCTCAAACTGGAGAGCTAAACCATGCTATCTGGTTACTGTTTTTGGCTAATCTGACCTGGACAGTTGCCTACGATACGGCTTATGCCATGGTAGATAGAGATGATGATTTAAAAATAGGCGTCAAATCTACTGCTATTTTATTTGGGAAAGCTGATAAACTTATGATTGGCTTATTACAAATAATTACTCTAGCTTTGTTAGCAGGGGTAGGCTATTTATTTCAGCGTGGTTGGCTGTTCTTTATTGGCATCGGTTTAATGGCTGGGCTGTTTATCTATCAGCAGTACTTAATCAAAGATCGTGATCGGTCCCAATGCTTTAAAGCATTTTTAAACAATCACTGGGCAGGCATGTTTGTCTTTGTTGGAATAGTTTGTGATAGTGCTGTTTCTTAGTTTCATTTGTAGGTAATAACTAGGAAAACTTCTCACTGTGGTATTGAGCCACAGTCATAAAACTCATGGATTGGAAACACTTTCAGGGCAGAGCCATACGAATGTCATGCAAATGTAACATAAAGACTGTGTAATGCTCTGCTGACAACTTGAAAGCGAGAGAAGGCTTGAAAATGGTTGGCAAAAAAATACTCATAGTGGACGATGAGGCCCCCATCCGAGAAATGATTGCAGTTGCACTCGAAATGGCAGGCTACGAATGTCTGGAAGCAGATAACACGCAAGATGCGCATAGCATCATGATCGATAAGAAACCCGATCTAATTTTGCTTGATTGGATGCTACCAGGAACCAGTGGAATTGAATTGGCTAGACGGCTTCGCCGTGATGAAATTACGGCCAATATTCCCATCATCATGTTAACCGCCAAAGGCGAAGAAGATAATAAAATTCAGGGCCTGGAAGTGGGAGCAGATGACTACATCACCAAACCATTCTCCCCCAGAGAACTGGTTGCCCGTTTGAAAGCAGTATTGAGGCGCTCTGGCGCTCAGGAACCTCAAGAGCCCATCAGGGTTGAAGGGCTTGAGCTGGACCCAATCAGCCACCGAGTTAGCATTAACGGTAAGCCGACTGAGATGGGACCTACTGAGTACCGTTTATTGCAGTTCTTTATGACACATCAAGAGCGAGCCTATACCCGTGGCCAGTTATTAGACCAAGTGTGGGGCGGCAATGTGTACGTTG
The DNA here is from genome assembly GCF_028858535.1 of Spartinivicinus poritis. NCBI lineage: Bacteria > Pseudomonadati > Pseudomonadota > Gammaproteobacteria > Oceanospirillales > Zooshikellaceae > Spartinivicinus > Spartinivicinus poritis. Next base: position 51,853 of record NZ_JAPMOU010000006.1, on the reverse strand, counting down.
AAGAGCGTACCGTTGATGTTCATATCAGACGACTGCGTAAAGCACTAGGCACTGGCCATGATCGCTTTATTCAGACCGTTAGAGGCACTGGCTATAGGTTCTCAACTAAGGCTTAACGGTGAAAGTTAACTGGCAAGGCGAAATTATTCAGCGGCTCGCTATCACTGTAGTAGTCAGTGTGTTGTTTGGAGTAGCTATTGGAGAAGTGGCCTGGGTTTTAGCAATTGTCTTAGCGGGATACCTTAGCTGGACACTGTTACAGGTTTTTCGCCTCAGCCATTGGCTTCAAGAAAGTGAGCACAATCACCTAGAGCCACCAGAAAGTCGTGGTATCTGGGGAGATATATTTGATGCTATCTACCGGCTACAGCGTCGAGATCAAAAGGCGCGCGCCCGGCTACAAGCAGTGATTGACCGCGTTCAAGAGTCTACTGCAGCGCTTAATGATGCTGTGATTATGGTTGACAATCAGGGCAACCTGGAATGGTGGAACCAAGCTGCAGAAGCCATGCTCGGATTTAAGAGCCCTGTAGATCAGGGGCAATTAATCACAAACCTAATCAGAGACCCAGCATTTTTCAAATATTTCGACAAAAAGGAATATCAAGAAGCGCTGGAAGTACCCTCCCCCATCAATGACCAGCTCATCTTACAATTCAACATTACCCTGTTTGGTCGCAATGATCGCTTGTTGTTAGTACGAGACATTACCCGACTGCATAATCTTGAGCAAATGCGAAAAGACTTTGTGGCAAATGTTTCCCACGAATTAAGAACCCCCCTGACAGTGATCAGAGGTTATCTGGAAACCTTGCTGGATAACGCTGATATTTTGCCTGAACGCTGGATACGCGCCTTACAGCAAATGCAGCAACAATCAGACCGAATGGAAAATCTGGTCAGCGACTTACTGTTGTTATCACGACTAGAAACCAGCGACCGACAAGCTGATTTAAAGCCAATTTGCTTACAGCAGATCTTGTCAAACATTATTAGTGATGCCAAAGCGCTCAGTGGTGACCGTTGTCATCATATCCAGCTGGTTTGTCCAGAAAGTGCAAAACTGCTAGGCCATGATCGAGAGTTGCATAGCGCTATCTCTAACCTGATCTTTAATAGCGTCAAGTACACTCCCGCTGCAGGACAAATTGATGTGCATTGGTGGGAAGATGACTCTGGTGGACATCTCTCCGTGATGGATGATGGAATTGGTATTGACCCCAAGCATATCCCACGCCTTACTGAGCGGTTTTACCGTGCAGATCCCAGTCGTTCAATTAACACTGGTGGCACTGGGCTTGGCCTAGCCATTGTGAAGCACGTACTGATCAGACATAACGCTCGCTTAGAAATCCAAAGTGAGCTTGGTAAAGGCAGCTGTTTTATCTGCCACTTCCCACCCACCATGATCGCCAGTGAAGATTGTCCAGAACTCGTGGAATAAAGCCCTAAAAGAACTAAAAAATTTCGTAATTCACAATAATGCCTAAAGCGAAGGGCATATACCCATCATGAATCATTTTTAGGTGTAAAAATAAAGTAGTATATACTCAAAGCGAAGGATTATTTAGGCGAGGCCACTGAGCGATGAAGCTCCAGGAGTTTAGATAAACTAAATGACTGGGGTGAAGAACGACGGTAACAAAGCCCTTGTGCCCTAGGGGTATAAAAATCATTCGCGAAGAGTATATCACCAGTATTTTTTCCCAGACCCCGAAGCAATAAACTTCGATAAATAATCAAATTTCTGTGGATCTTCATCAACAAAAACCACTGAAATGACAATATTTTCTGCATTAATATTTTTTTGAGGTGCCTGTAATGTATGGATTAAACAGTTAATTCTGGCTATATCACCGGCATTATCATTTTGCTGCAAGTCTATTACCGCTGTGTCCAACAACTGAGGAATACCATGCTCACGACTGGCAATCACTTTTGCTTCTTTTAAGCTGATATCCTGAATTTCACAAGGAATCGTTTTATCATGCACTCGCAATTGCGCAGGGCCTTTTGTTGGTTTTTTACTTGCTTGCGGCTTAGCTGACGCCGTTGTACCTCCTGTTAATGCTGCAACAGAGCCTGACTGGGCTGGTTGAGGGGCAGCTTTAGCCGCAGGCTTAGCTGGTGCCCCTCCTACTGCCTTAGCACCAAGTGCTGATATCGAGCCTTGCGAAACACTGCTTTCAAGGGCACTTTTGGTCGCCTTACCTTCCAATACATCACGGGGTAGCCGCTTGGATAGCACTTTAATGACTTTTTTCACCAACTGATCATTAGAGAATGGTTTGCCAATATATTCACTCACACCAGCTTGAATCGCTTGGACAACATTTTCTTTATCACCGCGACTGGTTACCATGATAAAAGGGGTTTTATTATACTGATACTCGTTACGCATCCACTGCAATAGCTCCAGGCCGCTCAGCTCTGGCATTTCCCAGTCACACAACACCAAGTCGTATTCACTTTTCTCTAGCATGGACATGGCTTTTTTGCCGTTAATCGCCTCCTCAAAAATAAAGTGAGGAAAACGATCTTTCACTGCTTTTTTTACCAGGTCCCTGATAAAGGATGCATCATCAACAACTAATAACTTTACTTTTTTCATCGTTATGTCAGCCCCTTTGGGCTAAACCCAAAAAGCTCGTCTAATGAGAATATAGACTAAATAGTCAATGGCCATTGATTGAAATGACCTACCTACAATTAAAAATCTTAACCTGACTTAATCAACATAGGCTCGCTATGGTTAGCCAAAAATTGTTCCATTTCTTTTGGAGGGAGTGGTTTGCTCAGCAAATACCCCTGAATAAAGTCGCAACCATGGATTTGTAGAAAGTCACACTGCTCGCTCGTCTCGACTCCCTCTGCCGTCAGGCTAATACCAAACTGTTTGGTCATTGCCACAATCGCTTTAAAAATTACCTTACTTTCACTGTTCTCAGGAATTTCATCAATGAAGCTTTTATCTACTTTCAGGTTATCAATAGGTAGTTTTTTTAACGCACCCAGTGATGAATAGCCTGTACCAAAATCATCCATGGCTATCCCCACCCCTTGACCTTTAATAGCCTGAAGCATTTCAAAGGACACATCACCAGATTGCATAATGCTGGTTTCAGTTAACTCTATTAATAAGTATTTAGCTTCTAACTCTGTTATGGAAAGTTTGTCTGTGACTAGCTGACAGATGTCCATTCGATTAAACTGAATATTTGATACATTTACTGCCACTTTAAGAGGCTTAAAACCCGCCAGCTGCCACTCCCTTGCTTGGCGGCAAGCTTCTTCTAATACCCATTCACCTAACGGCACAATTAAACCAGACTCCTCAGCGAGTGGAATAAAGCGTAAAGGTGCTATCAAGCCTTTTGTTGGATGCTCCCAACGAACCAACGCTTCACAACCAATTAACTCACCTGATTTAAGTTCTAGTTGTGGTTGATAGTGAAGTACCATTTGGCCTTGCTCAATGGCTTTACGTAAATCAGTTAATAGTTCGTGGCGCTCCATTGCCTTGGTTGTCATTGCGTTATGGTAAAATTGATAAGTATTTTTACCCAAGTTCTTAGCATGATACATTGCTGTATCGGCGTGCTTTAATAGCTCTCCTGCTTCTTCACCATCATCAGGATAAACTGTTATACCTATGCTGGCCCCCAGGTGATAACGCTGCCCTTTTAATATAAATGGATGTGATAAAGCCTCTAGAATTCGTTCTGCAACCAGGCTAGCATCCTCTCCTTTGGCTACACCATTGAGTAAAATAGTAAATTCATCTCCACCCAGTCGAGAAACGCCTTCATCAGGCTCAAGGGTACTATCAGACAAGTCTGCAATATTGCGAGAAATTAAATCTTCTGTACGTAAACAAAGCCTTAGTCGATTAGCAAAGGTTTTTAGTAGATCATCTCCCGCATCATGTCCTAATGTATCATTGACTACCTTAAACCCATCCAAATCAATAAAGAGTAATGCAAAACAAAGCTTTTGCCGCTTACAGTGCGCTATGGTTCGATTTAGCGATTCAATAAACATGTTGCGATTGGAAAGCCCTGTAAGGCTATCTTGGTAAGCAATTTTATGCAGTGCAATACCCGTCTCTCGCAAACTATCACGCATATCATTGAAAGCTTTGGCTAAATCACCAATTTCATCTGTTTGTCTAGTATCAATTGCCACTTTCATATTGCCTTCAGCAATATCTAAAGCCGCTTGTTTGAGATAAACAATGGGATTAACAATTAAGGAATTTAAAATCCAATACAGTAAAAAACCACCCACCAACATCGTGCCAAAAGTAATTACCGCCACTACTACTTCAACCCGTTCAGTAATTACATGAACATCAGCCTCTGGCCAAACAGCAATAAGACTCAGATTGTCAGCAAGTTGCACTAACGACAAGTAGGACTCATCATTCGCAAATGGCGCTTTTAGGGTTTCATTAACTTGGTTTTTTAGTCGGCTGAATAGCGCTTTATCCATTATTGTTTTATCAGGTTTTGGGCTATATAACGTCTGCCCCTGGTTATCAACCAAAAACATATAGCCATTGTTACCAATCCGAGCTTGCTGCAAATATTGCAATAGCTCGCTGGTGTCTACTGAGATGACTAAATAGCCTCGTAATTTAGCTTCTGCAAATAAAGGGTCAATCGATTGATCAGCTAACCGTACCGCTTTGGATACTAATAATGTAAGGCTTTGAGTATCCGGATGTAGCATGAAAAATGCCTGAGTTTCCTGATCACTCTCTTTTAAGCGGCGAAACCAAGGCTCTCCTCCTTCCTGATCCGTTTGGTTAACAACTGGCTCCCAGGTAGAACGCACATCCTCATAACCGTCTGGCAACAGCAAACGAATTTCAAAGTGGTCTGAATACGTATTTTGATAATTTTGAAATACTTGTAATAACGGGCGGTAAAGCAGCTGATAGCGCTTATTTTCATCCAACTGAAAATACCGCTTTAGCAAATTGGTGGAAGCCAATAAACTGATATTGCCGATACTCACCCGTTGCAAATGATTAACCTGGGTTTTTACCTCTTTAATCTTGAGGGTCATTTGATCAAGGGTTTGATGCTCATAAAGCCGCTTTATTTCCTTATAAGCTAAAAACCCCAGCAGTAGAACCGGTAAAACTACCGTGGGCATCAGCAACAGAATTATTTTCGCCCTTAACTTCATACTGGTAAGTACTATTTACTAAAATAACTATTAAAAAACATTATATTCAGTATATTAGCCCGAATACTTCAGCAGAACATATCATTTTTAGACATAGGGCACCTCTAATAATTGTTTGCCGCCTCTGGCCTTCATGAAGAACCAAAAGAAAAACCGGCTTATTGTAAATGGAAATAAATCTGACTAATTTTCTTAGTTGCAGTACTTGGCAATGGCAATAATAGTTCAAGCTTCTGCATTACTTGAAGGGATGGATATAACCATGGACTCTGTTGCATTGGTTCTGGGAGTAAAGCTCTTGCAGCAGCATTTGGGCTGGAGTACGCTACATAGTGAGCATTTTCTGCCGCATTATGCGGTTCATTAAGAAAATCGATAAATGTAGCTGCTAGTTGTTTTTTTTCAGACTCCTCTGCTACTGCTAAATAATCTAATATCATCACTGAGCCTTCACTAGGAATAGTAAATTCTATAGGTACGCCACTACGCATTAACGCATAAGCTTCTCCATTATAAACAGCACTTACCCATAAGTTTTCGTTGATAGAACCTGTAGCGGGGTAACGAATATCACTTGTCCATAAAACAAAAGGCCGCTGTTTAGTTAGGGTTAATTCTGCTTTTTGTAAGGCATTGATACTGGTGCTATTGGCTGAATAGCCTAAACTAAGCAAAGTAATTGCCACCGTTTCATGGGCTGTCGGTGGCATCAGAATTTTGCTATAAAGCGAAGGGGATGGATTAATAATATTACTCCAATGCTTAATAGGTTCTTTTAACCTTTCATTATGAAAAGCAATTCCTAATACTTTCCAAAAATATGGCACTGCAAATTTTTCTAACAAATTATGCTGGGTTAACCAATGACTATCGATATACTGAGTATTTTTTAGTTCAAAATCAGTAAGCGGGGTTATCCAGCCACTTGCGATATAAGCTGTTGCTGAAGTAGAATCAACACAAACAACATCAACGCCGCGCCCATCACTTTCCAGCAATAACAAATTTCTATCATCATCACTACTATAATACACCAGTTTAATTTTTACGTTGTATTTTTGCTCAAATTGCTTATATACAGTGGGCGATAAATAATTATAACGAATAAGAACACTCAGCTCAGGCTGATCTGTTTTAACTGTGTTGCTTACTGCAGCATGAGCTAAAACACCATAGTTACAACTAAGCCAAATAATGATTAGGAAAAATATATTGAAGCGCATTATGTGTTAATAATAGCTTTCAATAAGTTAGGCAGCAGGTTTTATTAGTATTTTATTTAAAGAATGATATCTTGGGGGATAAAAGTTAATGTAGTGATAGGGTATCGCGAAAGGATTAGAGCCATGGTGGAGCCCAACCTCCCCCTTTGAAAAAGGGGGATTGAGGGGGATTTCATGAAAGCTTATTCAAGGCATCTAAAACAGCCCACAGTCTTTTATGCTCAAATAAAATCCCCCCCTACCCCCCCTTTACCAAAGGGGGGAACAGCTTTACTATAAAATTTGAAAGAGTTGATAAAAACTACTTCTCTAATACTTCTTCTTTCATCCGTTTTAAACCAATATGCCGAACATCCGTCCCTTTTACTAAATAAATAACATGTTCGGCTATATTTCTGGCATGGTCGCCAATACGCTCTAAAGACCGCAGCACCCACATAATATTTAATACTCGAGTAATACTTCTGGGGTCTTCCATCATAAAAGTAACTAGCTCTCGCATAGCACTTTGGTACTCTAAATCAACCGATTTATCTTCTTGGGCTACTCTCAAGGCCATTTCTGTATCAAAGCGGGCAAAAGCGGTTAGTGATTCTTGAACCATGCGACGTACTCGGGCACCAATATGACGGGTTTCAATATACCCTTTTGGTGCTTCACCTTCCTCGGTTAATTCAATGGCATGGCCAGCAATTTTAGCTGCTTCATCACCAATACGCTCCAAGTCTGTCGACATTTTTGAACAGGCTATAACTAGCCGTAAGTCACTGGCTGCTGGCTGCCTTCTCGCTAAAATGCGTGCACATTCCTCATCAATGGTAAGCTCCATTGCATTGATTTGGTCATCATTTTTACGCACTTGTTTACCTAGCTCACTATCCGCATCAATAAGCGCTCGAACGGCATCACTGACTTGCTTTTCAACGGAGCCCCCCATTGCCAGCAAGCTATTTCTTACTTCTTCAAGTTCTGCATTAAATTGCTGGGAAATATGTTGAGTGTGAGCGTCTGAATTGATGTCCATTACTGCTTGCAACCTTGTTGTGAATCGGCGGAGCCCTGGGCCCGCTAAAACCCAGGCAATACCTGAAAGTATGTCAGATTAATAAGTTTACTTTATCATTACACAGCTTACTTTAATAATAGCTGATATCATTCCTCAAAAACGACACTTGATGTTTATGGTCTTTATATTAATTCCCAAGTGTATGCAATTTAGCCATAGCGTCCTGTAATATAGTCCTCTGTTTGCTTTTGTGCTGGGTTGGTAAACAATGTATCTGTATCGTCAAATTCTACTAATTTACCCATATACATGAACGCGGTGTAGTCTGAAACCCGAGCAGCCTGTTGCATATTATGTGTAACAATAACAATGGTATATTTAGACTTTAGCTCATTAATAAGCTCTTCAATCTTTAATGTAGAGATAGGGTCTAACGCTGATGCAGGCTCATCTAGTAGTAATACTTCAGGTTCTACAGCAATAGTTCTGGCAATAACTAACCGTTGCTGTTGTCCACCTGACATCCCTAGAGCGCTTTCATGAAGTCGATCTTTCACTTCGTCCCATAATGCAGCGCCTTTTAAAGCCCACTCAACTACTTCATCCAACACCCGCTTTTTATTAATTCCCTGGATTCTTAGCCCATAGGCAACATTTTCATAAATACTTTTTGGAAATGGATTAGGCTTTTGAAACACCATTCCCACCCGCCTGCGAAGATCCGCTACGTTAACAGATCGATCATAAATATTTTGATTATCCAAGGCAATCCGGCCCTCTAGCCGACAGCCGTCCACCAAATCATTCATCCGGTTTAAGCTTCTTAATAGCGTAGATTTACCACAACCAGAAGGGCCAATAAAGGCTGTTACCCTTTTTTGCGGAATTGACATATTGATGTCAAATAGCGCCTGCTTTTCACCATAAAATAAATTAACGTTGGCAATTTCAAGACAAAGTTGCTCCTGACTTAAGTCAAGACTTTGCCTCCCACGACCGAGGGTTGCCATATCTACACCATGAGTCAATGGCTGGTTTCCCTGTTGGTTAGTTTTCTGTGCTTCAACGGTTGCGAGGGTCGTCATAACATACTCTCACTATTTTAATAATAAATGCTTTATTACTGGCTATATATAAATTAATTTCATATATACCCTTCTCGAATGATTTTTAGGGTTTGTTGTCGTCTCTCCTTACCCCAATCATTTATAAACACATAAACTCATGAGACTTCGTCGCTCGACGGCCCAGCTAGCACTTTTTATTTCAGTTAGTGCTGCTATCGCTAGCTTTACAGTAGTAAGCTAGACCCCTAAAAACCATTCGCTTTGGCTATAGCTAGTGTCGTATTCAATAATAATTTAAGAATGCGACAGTTAGACTTCTAACGATTTATATTTTTCACGTAAATGATTACGAATTGCGACAGCCGATAAATTTAATACAGCAATCACAATGACCAATAACAACGCTGTGGCATAAACTAATGGGCGAGCCGCTTCCACATTGGGGCTTTGGAAACCTACATCATAAATATGGAAGCCCAGATGCATAAACTTCTGGTCTAGATGTAAATAAGGATAGTTGCCATCCAGCGGTAGTGAAGGAGCTAATTTCACCACCCCCACTAACATTAAAGGTGCCACCTCACCTGCAGCCCTTGCTACAGCCAGGATTAAGCCCGTCATCATAGCAGGACTAGCCATTGGTAGTACAACTCGCCACAAAGTTTCAGCCTTGGTTGCTCCAAGCGCCAGGCTACCTTCACGCACAGCCCTTGGAATACGCGATAAGCCTTCTTCCGTTGCAACAATCACAACCGGTAAAGTGAGTAGTGCCAAGGTAATAGAAGCCCATAGTAACCCTGGGGTACCAAAAGTTGGCGAAGGCAATGCCTCAGGAAAAAATAGCTGATCGATATTAGAGCCAAGAAAATAAACAAAAAAGCCTAAACCAAACACGCCATAAACAATAGATGGCACACCCGCTAGATTATTCACAGCAATTCGGATCGTTCGGGTAATGGCACCTTGGCTAGCATATTCTCGTAAGTAAACTGCAGCGATAACGCCAAATGGCGTTACCATAACTGACATCAGAATAACCATCATTACTGTGCCAAAAATGGCTGGGAAAATACCGCCTTCGGTATTAGCCTCACGGGGGTCATCACTAACAAACTCCCACACTTTATCACCATAAAAGGCTATTTTTTGCCAAAGGCTCATGGCATTAGGCTTATATGCCCTAACAATTTTAGCCAGTGATATTTCAGTGGTGTTTCCATCAACAGAGTCAACAACAATACTGTCACGCTGAAAGGAAACATGTAATTTAGCTAACTTCTTCTCAAGTTGTTTATATTGTGCTTGTAGTTCTGCTTCTTGAGCCTTGATATCGGCTAACCGAGTTGGCGTTAATTCATTGTCCAACTCCAACCGACGCTGCTGTAACCTTAACCTTTCCAGCTCAGAGTTTATTGCACCAATATCATGTTTTTCAATTTCATAAATATCGTCGTAAATCGTTAATGCCCGCTCAATCCGCTGCTGGAAAATACTCCATAGCTCTGCGTCGTTGGCACCTGCTATTAATTCTCCATCCTGTTTCACTGCTCTTAAGTAACCATAAAAATTACCCCACTCTCGGCGCTCTATTGCCATAACTTCTTCAGGGTATTCTATATTAGTTAAATAATTAGCGACTACCCACTGAAAATCAGCATTGGTCAAATCACGATTACCCACTTTTAGCAGCGTTCGTTGCATGGTTTCGATACCCTCTATAATGGGTACGCCTGCATTTTTAAGCTGCTTTATAGGGACTTCTTCATGATCAACTTCTTCACCAGCAACCAACCGGCTTTCAGTACCAGGTAGCTCATAATTGGCTTGCATAATAGCAGCAGGCCAAAAATGCCCCATGCCTCTTACGGCAATTAATGCTAATAAACCCACCACCATAACAATGCTGATGGCTACGGCACCAGCGTTCAGCCAAACCCAAGGTTCGCCACTTCGGTACCATTTTTGTAAGGAGATACGCATCACTTTCACCTATCTCAACTGTTATAGCGAGCTGTAACGTTTTCTAAGCCGATGACGAATCATTTCAGCCATAGTGTTAACAACAAAGGTAAATAAAAACAGCACTAGTGCAGCTAAAAATAATACCCGGTAATGAGAACTACCTACTTCAGATTCCGGCATTTCCACAGCAATATTGGCCGCCAAAGTACGCATTCCCTCAAAAATGTTGACATCCATTATGGGGGTATTACCTGTTGCCATTAGTACAATCATCGTTTCTCCCACAGCTCTACCCATGCCAATCATGACAGCAGAAAAAATACCTGGGCTTGCGGTTAACAGAACAACCCGAGTTAAGGTTTGCCAAGGGGTTGCTCCTAATGCTAAAGAACCATAACTTAAATGTTTGGGGACACTGAAAATAGCATCTTCAGTGATCGAGAAAATCGTTGGGATTACTGCAAATCCCATAGCTAAGCCAACAACAAGTGCATTACGCTGGTCAAAACTAATACCCTGTTCACCCAACCAACTACGCATATCACCACCAAAAAACAGGCCTTCCATCGTGGCGCTCATGCTAATAGCTAACCAGCTTAAAATAATGACTATTGGAATTAATAATAATGGCTGCCAACCATCCGGCACTCGATGTCTAATATTATCCGGTAGTTGATGCCAACCAAATGAAACCAATAAAAAGCCTATTGGAACCACAATGAGTAAGGCAAAAATTCCTGTTAAGTGGTCTTCTACAAACGGTGCAAGCCAAAGTCCAGCCAGAAATCCGAGAATAACCGTAGGCAATGCTTCCATTAACTCAATTACTGGTTTAACTTTTCGACGCATGGCAGGTGCCATAAAATAAGCGGTATAAATTGCGCCACAAATTGCCAGTGGTGTAGCGAGCAACATTGCGTAAAACGCTGCTTTTAGGGTACCAAATGCTAATGGCATTAAGCTCATCTTTGGCTCAAAGTCGTTGGTAGATGCTGATGACTGCCAAATATAATCAGGCTTGTCATAGTCTTCATACCATACTTCATCCCATAGCACCGACCAAGAAACTTCTGGATGCTCATTATCAACACTCCAGAAACTCACCTGACCATTTTGATCTTCAGCTAAAAATGCTTTGCCACGAGGAGAAACTGCTAACCAAGCAATTGGCTTTTCACTGATTTGTTCATTAATTAATGTGCGACGGGCTGTTGTGTTGTAAATACCAATCTGTCCTTGATCGTCTGCAACCAAAAACCCTTTTCGGCGATGTTCAGGGGCAATACTTGTTATGTTATTATTTGCTAATTTAAAGTCCCTAATTCGCTCTAGACGCCATTCGCTGTCTTTATCTCTAACAAGAAACCATTGAGAGATATTGCCGCCACTATCTCCTAATAATAAAGAGACGCCACCAAGCAATAATTTTGCTTGCGATAATTGATATTCACCACTGGTAACATCTAACACACTGTTAATTTTTGGAGTATTTCGATCTGCAATATTCAAAATTGCCAGCTGTGCTTGATCAATTAACACATAAAGCCAGCGTTGCTCAGGATCAATCAACAACCCTTTAATATCTCCAGTAATTTTTGGCAGCTCTAAGTGCTCCTCCTCAAACGTAATTTCTTCTGTTAGAAAATCTTCTTCTTTATTGAGAATATTGAGCAGCAGCTTGCTATCTGTTGCACCAGCAATGGCAAGAGACTCTTCTGTGTCACGAATAGCAATATGGGTAATTGCATCACCATTTTTAGATAATACCACTGGCTCTTTACCATAAGGATATTGAATAGATGGCTCGATCAAGCGTTGATTGTCTTCACCATAACTCACAGTATACTCATGCTTAAAAACTAATGTTTCACCATTACTGAACCCTAAAGCAAGCTCATCAGTCCCAGGTCCTGCCTCAGCTATAGCCGTTATCGTGTTATTTGCAGGTATGGGTACAGCATGCTTTTTTAGTATTTCGCCTGAATGGGTTCTAAAAAAGATAGCATTCCCTGCACTATCAACCCTCAGACCTATCTCCGCCTGCTCCTCCATGCTGAGATAAAGGGTTTTAGCTTGCTCCTCAGCCCCGTTTTCTACTTCTACTACAGGTACCGAATATTGGCTGATTTTTTCGATAGATGCTGACTTAAACAGCGGCATGACCTCATACATTAAGTAGAGAAATATCAACAGTATGGCGACAATGACTCCAATGCCTCCAATAGCGACACCCCACTTAGCAAAGATATCTTTAAAGTGACGTAAACGCCGATAACGTTTGGCACTTGCCGTGTTTAAATCAATATTTGGTGTGTATGTGGTTTGCTCATTCATGGCAGGTACGATAGAGGCTGATTATTACAAATATATTACAGTCTAATGAAGAGCAGTGTTGAAATATTCACAAGCTGTATTTTTGAGTTTCGATAAAAACAAATTAACCGAGCGCTATCTTAAATAACACTCGGCTTACACTTTGTTTTCACTTATTTCTCTAGATAGCCTACATCAAAGCTTTCGGCTAGAAGAGGTGTACGAGATTAAACACCTAACTTCTTCAGCTGCTTTTCAACTACTTTGGCAGGCAGAGGAATATAACCATCTTTTATTACAACTTCCTGACCTTGTTTTGATAAAACCAGCTTAAAAAACTCTCGATCCAGTGGTGACAGTGGTTTATTTGGCTGCTTGTTTACATAAACATACAGGAATCGAGAAAGCGGATAAGAGCCTTTAGCCGCGTTTTCAGGTGTCGCTTCAATAAACGGCTGCCCATCTTTCTTGGCAAGTGGTACCGTACGGACACTTGATGTTTTATAGCCGATACCTGAGTAACCGATACTATTAATAGAAGCACTTATCGACTGAACGACTGAAGCTGATCCTGGCTGCTCATTTACATTATTTTTGAAGTCACCTTTACAAAGGGCTTTCTTTTTATAGTAGCCATATGTGCCAGATACAGAGTTACGGCCAAATAACTGGATATCGCGCTTTTCCCATGGGCCATTTAAGCCTGCTTTACCCCAGGTATTAATATCTTCTTTATGACCACATTTACGGGTAGTAGAGAAAATCGCATCAACCTGTTTGATGGTTAAGCCTTTAATGGGATTATCTTTGTTAACAAATACCGCTAGCGCATCGATAGCAACTGGAATTGCGGTTGGCTTATAGCCATATTTTTTCTCAAATGCTTCCAGCTCTTTATCTTTCATCTTACGGCTCATCGGCCCTAAGTTAGCAGTTCCTTCCGTTAAAGCGGGTGGGGCGGTTGATGAACCTGCTGCTTGAATTTGGATATTAACATTCGGATAGACTCGCTTGAACTCTTCTGCCCATAAGGTCATCAAGTTAGCCAGGGTATCAGAGCCAACACTTGATAAGTTACCAGAAACACCGCTGGCCTTAGTGTAGCTAGTTATTTTAGGGTCTACTTCTTGAGCAGCCTGGGTTAGCCCACTCATCGTGCCTACCGCAACTAGGGCAGCAGCTGGAAGAATGCTATTCAATTTCATCACATGCTCCTAATAGATTTGTTTTCCCGGCACAGTATTAATCTAAGTGGTGTTAACTATATGGAGTAAATATGACGTTTTTGTTAAAGGTATGAATAAAAAATCAACAACACGTCACTAACTTGTCGCATATTGGTCATTTTATGGATTAACAGTCTCCCCATTTACCACTTCACTTTTCCTAAACTAGTTTTGATTTGCACAAGCCCTCGTTAAAGTGTTCTACAAATCGCTAATGTCTAATAACTTGGTATACTGGCCAGGATAATTACCCAGGGATTACTGCTGGCGTTTGCCATTCAGTACTGGAAACAATAAACAACAATATATAAGAGCACTCAATGCTACTTAAGTACTCAGTATAGGTGTCAGATGAGCATTAAAAAGATAACTAATGTTGTTGCCATCATAGACCGAATCACAGAAGCAATTGGCAATTTTACCGCATGGTTTAACCTGCTATTAATGGCCATTGTATTTGTGGTAGTGGTTTTACGTTATGGCTTTGGTTTTGGCTCAATTGCCTTTCAGGAGTCTGCCATTTACGTGCACTCCTTTATCTTCCTAGTCGCCTGCGGCTATACCCTTAAGCATAATGGGCATGTGCGAGTTGATATTTTCTATTGTCACTTCAAACCTAAGACCCAAGCACTGGTCAATTGCTTTGGCAGTTTATTTTTACTTATTCCAGTGGTGTTATTTATTGGTTGGATGAGTTGGACATTTGTCACTGAGTCCTGGCGAATCTACGAAGGCTCCAGCCAAGCCGGAGGGTTGCCTGGAGTTTTCATACTGAAAAGCTTTATTTTAGCATTAGTAGCCACCCTGCTTCTGCAAGGTATTGGGGAGTTTCTTCGCGCAATTCTCATTATAAAAAACCAGGAAACACCTCCTAATGAGTCGGTTAATGAGGGGGCTGCCTAATGATGGAAGCAATACCACTATTGATGTTTGCTGTTGTTTGTGGAGTGCTACTACTGGGCTATCCAGTCGCCTTTACCTTAGCAGGTACTGCAATTGCGTTTGCAGCCATAGGCTCTGCAACTGGTGCTTTTGACCCCATTATCCTTAATGCATTACCAAGCCGCCTTTATGGCACCATGACCAATGAAACCCTAATGGCTGTTCCTTTATTTGTCTTTATGGGCGTCATGCTGGAAAAGTCCAAAATAGCCGAAAACTTGCTAAACAGCATGGCTCTTTTGTTTGGCCGTTTCCCTGGTGGACTAGGTATTTCCGTTACGGTAGTGGGTATGTTATTAGCTGCCAGCACCGGTATTGTTGGTGCTACTGTAGTAACCATGGGATTACTATCACTACCCACCATGCTAAAAAGAGGCTACAACAAAAGCTTAGCCTCAGGCACTATCTGCGCAACAGGTACCTTGGGACAGATTATTCCACCTTCTATCGCTCTAGTTTTATTAGGTGATGTTTTATCGAGTGCCTATCAACAAGCCCAAATTGATATGGGAATTTTTTCACCCAAAACAGTATCTGTAGGTGATTTATTTGTCGGGGCGATTATTCCAGGGTTACTGCTAGTAATCATGTACATTGCCTACCAATTTGTAGTGGCCGTGCTCAAACCCGCCCATGCTCCTGCAGTTGATACTAAACAGCTTAAGGAAGATATTCATGACAGCAGCAGCCTGCTAGGTAGCTTGGTCCCCCCACTGCTACTGATTTTTGCTGTACTTGGCTCAATTTTGGGCGGGCTTGCTACGCCTACTGAAGCAGCAGCAGTAGGGGCAGTTGGAGCAACAATTCTGGCATTAAGCAAAAAGCAGCTCAGTATTAACCAATTAAAAGCGGTTGTTCAATCTACTACTCAAGTCACCTGTATGGTCTTTATGATCCTGATCGGCGCCTCTGTATTTTCGCTGGTATTCAGAGGCTATGGTGGCGATGAGGTGATTCAGGAAATTTTTAACGATATGCCTGGTGGTGTTGTTACTGCCACTTTTATTGTGATGTTAGTTATTTTCTTGCTTGGCTTTATTTTAGATTTTATCGAAATCACCTTTGTAGTAGTGCCCATTGTTGGGCCTGTGTTGTTGGCAATGGGGCTGGACCCCATTTGGCTAGGGGTAATGATTGCAGTTAACTTACAAACTTCATTCTTAACCCCCCCTTTTGGATTTGCACTTTTTTATCTACGAGGGGTCGCACCAAAAGGCTTATGCACCACAGATATTTATAAAGGTGTTGCACCTTACATTATCATTCAGCTCATTTTGCTAGCTCTATTGGCTTATTGGCCAGGGTTAACTACATGGCTGCCACAAGCAATGTATGGATAACAGATAGCCATTAACCTTAACTGAGTAACCCTAACTGCTGGCTCACTTTAATAAATAGCGGTGAGCCAGCTTCACCAAGTTGATCCAAAATAGTAAAGTGATTAGTTCCTTTAACTTTGACTTCTTTTAACTCTGGTAAATACCTACGCCAACTGTCCCCAAATACCTGCTGTTGATCGTGAAACCCTTTAATTTCTTGATCTCCCACCGCTAACAATAACGAAGCGTTAGTTAATGGCTTCAGCCGACAAGGACTATAATGACTCACCTCTTCATCAGTAAGCCTTAGAACACTATTCACAAAGCTATGCTGGATGGGTGTCAAATTATAAATTCCACTGAGCGCAGTGACACCTTTTATCACATTGTTAGGAATTTTCGGGCTAAGCCGTTGCCAGTCAATCGTTAACAAATAACTAGCCAAATGGGCACCCGCTGAATGCCCCATTAGAAATAGCTGATCAGGGTTAATTTTGTAATCAGCGGCATGCTGATAAAACCAGTGAAGTGCTCGCTGGATACTACTAGTTATTCCCGTAAGGGTTTCATGAGGTGCAAGTGGGTAATTAATAAAAATAAAGTTAACACCACGATCTACCCATATAGGGGCTAAAAAATGAAAAAACTTTTTATCCATCGACTGCCAGTAACCACCATGAATAAATAAAATAGCCGGTTGGTTTGCCTGTTTAGCTGGAAAAACATCGAGTGTCTCACGATTCGACAGACCATACCTAATATCATCAAAGTGGACATAAAACTGGCGTGCTTTTTTACTGGCTTCCTGCCACGACGAAAGAATTTGATCAAAGTTAGTCACTGCTTGGCGGTTATTATAGTCCCTATCTAGGGACTCTTGAGTATACTGTTGGTATTGCATAGCCCTTCCTGGTTCACGACTTGAGGGCACCTCTAACTAATAATTGTCGACTGTCTCAGGTCTTATGCACAACCCCGTCAACTTGCGCAGAGGCCATAAGCAACTATGAGAGGCATCCTTGAATCAATTCACATTACAAATAAAGCCAAGCTGTTGCAATGCAATTCAGTTCATATACTTCATGAATAATAAGAATATTACACAAACATAATTAATAGTATTGGCTGTTTTTCAGCCACATCAGTGCACATTCATTCAGTGACGAATTTAACTGAGTGTTAGTTTATGAAAGTGATAACTGACGATATTTTTTACGAGCTTTTATTCATCTCATTTACATTAGCGAAATATAAATTGAGCAAGCGCACAATAAATCGCTTATTAATTAAGTACTCACGAGGCATAAATAACGATTATTTCATTTAGTTCCATATATTTTCTGCTTTGTCAAAAGCATTTACACGCAGAAAACACCCATTCTGATCAATATTTATCCCTTATTATTGTAGATATTGTCCTGTGAAATATAGCAAAAACATTTACAGACTCTTTATCAGGCAAAATGTGTTAAGTGCCTCGTTTACTAAAATAAGCCACTAAATAAAACCAGTTTTATAATAATTGGCACAATACTAGCTCTCCAATGGCAGTAAAGTTTCCTCGTATATCGGTTTTATTAAAATCAGCAATATGCAAGGCATACACGACAAATTCTTATAAGGTTATCAATCAAATGAAAAAAGCTTTAGTAACATTAGCACTAGGTAGCGTTCTAGCAACAACAGCTCAAGCAACTGTTTATACTTATGAGCAAAACAAGCACAACAGACCAAACAATAAAGACTCAATTGAAAAGGCTACCTTCACTTACGACAATCAATTACAACAGTTCACTTTCAAAGCATCCTTAACTCGCGATACTGATGGCCTATGGGCTGTAGTGAACCGTGGCAGCAGCCCTAGCAATAAAAATGCAGGCTTTATGCATATCGACCTGAAAAACAATATTATTACTGTTAACCAAGGCTATCGCATTAATGGACCAAACTACCAAAACCCTGTCGTTCAGCGCTTTGAAAATGTAATTAATTATCACCAAAATACTAAAACGTTAGACTTCTCCATTAACGTTGCTCAAATCAATGAAAAGTTACGTAACCAGACAGGCGATCTGTTAGGTGGTATCGAGTTCAATAATACTATTGGCGGCTGGGTACATGCAGACTATACCCCCAATGCACAATACAATGGCAACACAATCACTCACTGGAAATACTCTGGTATTAATGGTATAGACTTCCACAATAGAAACACTACTATTGTTCCACCTAAGCCTCCAGTACCAGTACCAACCCCAGCACCTCTTGCATTAATTGCATTAGGCTTACTTGGTTTATATCGCCGCGCTAAAGCTTAATAACAATTAAGTATGCAAAATAAAAGGCTACATTAGTGTAGCCTTTTTTATTGGCCTCAGAATAGGGGTTTATGCTATGCAAAATATTTCTTTAAATCGGCTTAATAAAGCTTGTTTGCCAGCCTCATCCCCAATAAATACTGGTGCTATACGAATGGAAATACTCTCTCCATTCCCCCATGGCCACCATGCGCAATATAAAAATGAACCACTCCCTGGGTCAGATATCAATAGCTGCTGCCCAGGAGAAATCCCTCCTAGACTTTTAGATACGCTTTTGACTGCTTCAGATGCAGTTTCAATACTAGATGCATCCAAAATTGTATCTAGGCTTTTACTAACTGCTTGATGCACTAGCTCTTGCTTGCTTACAGAAAAAGCTGTTAGTGCAGTGTTAAAGCGATTATCCCATTCCCAAGACAAGCCACCTTCAGCCAAGGATTGTACTAAGTCTTTTGAGAGATTTTCCAAGTGAGAGTCTTGAGTTTCAGCAGCCATTGTCTAACCCTCGTATAGGTAAGCCTTAATAACCTTTAACAATAGCAGTTAGTATAGCTCTAAACCTGGATAAGGATTGTTTTTCAGTGAGTCTAAACGACTTTGCAATCAACCCACATGAACTTCCAGTTTATGGCCATCGGGGGAAAGTATATAGAGAGAACTACCTTCACTCGTATTAACCTTCCATTGCCTAACCTCCATTGCAACCAGTCGATCCTTTAAAATTGGAAAATCTTGTTCACTCACATCAAATGCAATATGAGTATAGTCATTACTTGGCTGGGTATGATCTACAGATAAACAAAGCCAAAGCTCTCCAACCGACAAATATGCTCCTTTATTCCATTTTGCATGAGGCTTGAAGCCTAAAATTTCCACATAAAAATCAAATGACTTATCTAAATTATTTACTGCCATTGTAATATGATTTAAGCCGTTAATCACTTTTATCCCCTAAAGTCGTTCAAGTAAAGCTCGTAAAACAGCTATTATTTAATATTTATTCTCAACCCATGAAAGGCTGATTTTTTTATTTTTTGCGAAATATATTAAATGAGTTTTGTAAAACGTTTTTTTTCAGCTGTCATTAAATAATTAATAACAGCCTGGTTTTACTGATTAATACATGAAAGTGATTATTTTACTCGGTGAATCTGGTCGATTTCATTAAGGCTAGTCGTGCATACATTTAAATCTCTCAATATGCCATCCTCTATACTGTAAATCCAACCATGTACAGACAGCTCCTGACCAGCTTTCCATGCATTTTGCACGATTGTGGTATGGCATACATTGGCTACTTGCTCAATAACATTCAGCTCACACAAGGCATTGATGCGTTCTCTTTCATCCTTAACCTCATCTAGCTTTTCCTGGTGGTAACGATAGATATCTTTGATATTTCTAAGCCAGTTATCGATCAAACCATGCTCATGATGATCAATGGCAGCTTTAATTCCACCACAGCCATAATGGCCACACACAATAATATGCTTTACCTTTAGCACTTCGACTGCGAATTGCAGAACCGAAAGACAGTTAAGGTCCGTATGAACAACAACGTTGGCAATGTTGCGATGGACAAATACTTCACCAGGAGGTAAGTCAACTATCTGATTAGCGGGAACTCGACTATCAGAACACCCAATCCAGAGATACTCTGGTGCTTGTTGTTTAGACAATTGCGCAAAAAACTCTGGATCTTTCTCTTTAATCGAAGCAGCCCAAGCTTGGTTTCTATCAAGTAAATGTTTCAGTGTTTTCACAACCTAGATGCCCTATGATTTCAGTTTGGATAAACGTTTTGATCACCCTTGGGTAGGAGCCTGTTAGGGTCTAAAACAATTATCTGTACAGTAATAAATTCTATCCAACCAACCCTAGTTTTGCCATCTAAAGTTGTAGCACTTTACGCTGTCTCCTTCATGTCTAGCGTTCAATAGGTATAGAGCCTTCACTTATCATTCAAACGTATCATATAGAGCACCGGGTCATTACAGTGCTAAACTCTGACATTAAATAATCTTCATCCATTTTCTACGCCATAGAGGAGGTTCAAAGCTATCTGGCCAAAATTCCTTTTGCTTGACTATTAGTCCATCTTCTATCGTATGAAAAGTGATGACCGTTGCATTAGTATTATTTTTGTTCTCTATGTAATCCATAAATAGCATGATCTACTATTTTACCATTAACGTTTTCTTGATTGGTAATAATCCCTTCTAAGTTCATTCCTAATCGCTCGCAAACAGCGCGGCTTTTAATATTCTCTTTAGCTGCAGAGATTTGTACTTTATCCACATTATAATAATCAAAAGCGATTTCTATTAGCTTTTGACAAACCTGGGTCACAACTCCTTTTCCTTGATACTCAGCAGCTATCCAATAGCCTATTTCAGCTCTCTTTAAAATCGGCTCAATAGCATTAAAACCACATACTCCAACTAACTTATCTTCAAATAAAATACTACAAGCCATTTTTTTACCAGCGGCATAGTCATATAACACTTGCTTAATAAAAGACTCATAGTCTTCAACCGACTCTGTTCTACTTACCCATGGTAGCCATTCTGATAAATACGCTCTATTACTTTCGACTAACTCATATAACTGCTGAGCTATTGCTGGATGAACAAGCTCTAATTTAATAGTCTCATTTACTTCTAATATAAACATATTATTTTCACCTTACCCTGGTATTTTTTGTTACTTATCAGCTGGAAATTGTTTCGTACAAAAAATTAGCTTCAATCCCTATTCCTGCTGGGTCTTTGAAAAATAGTTGAGTCATACCTATATCAGCTAAATGATCCACAGTAAATTCAATATCCATCTTTTTCAGTTTAGAAATAAATTCCTTTAATCCAGTAATCTGAAAAGCAATATGATCTAAGTATCCTGGCTTTTCATTGCGATAATGCTTATTACTTTCTGTCAAGTGAATCAATGCTTTATCTGCAGAGTATAGCCAATAGCCTTTTCGAGAGAAGTTTGGCCGATACCCTTCAACCAAATCAAACAACTCGCCGTAAAACGCTTTTAACTCTGCCAACAGCTCACTTGGCCCACTGATGTTGATATGTTCAATAAGCATACATTATGACTTAGCTAAGTCTAATAGTGATTGTCCAGACAAACGATACCCAACCCACTCACTTTGTGCTTTAGCTCCTAAAGACTCATAGAACTTGATAGCAGGCTCATTCCAGTCAAGACAACTCCATTCAAATCGACCACAGTTGCGAGATACCGCTTGCTTAGCTAAATAGGTTAACATCGCTTTACCAGCCCCTACTCCGCGTTTTTTAGGTGTAATATATAAGTCTTCAAGATATAATCCATTTTTACCCAACCAAGTAGAATAGTTGAAAAAGTAAACAGCATACCCTATTGGCTGCCCACCACTTTCACAAATTAATGCTTGAGTTGTCGAAGTGTCAGCAAATAACGTTTCAATGATATCTGCTTCTGTTGCTATCACTTCATGTACAGCTTTTTCGTATCTGGCTAGCTCCTTGATAAATTCAAGAATTAAACTTGCATCTTTATAAGTTGCTTGGCGAATTACTACTTCTGACATCAATCTTTCTCTCTCAAACGAATAAAACTAATACTATAACTGCATATGTAATAATGGATAAGGCTTTCCCAGTCCATCAACCTCAGAGCGACTTACCACTTTAAACCCTAATCGTTCATAAAAACCGACAGCTTGGGTATTTTGCTCATTTACATCAACTTTATTAGCGCCTAACTGTTCCACTGCATAGCTTGTTAATAGTTTACCAATGCCTTTACCTCTATTGCCTGGTGAAATAAACAACATCTCAATGTTATCATCAGCAACACCTACAAAGCCAATAATGTGCTCTTGACGATTTTTAACACACCACAGGTTTTCTACAGCCTGAAGATATTCATTTAGTATTTTTGGCTTAAAGAATTTGATATCTGCTTCGGTTAAAAATTCATGAGTGGCTCTTACTGATGCCTCCCATACATTAACTATTTCTATATATTCAGTTTTATCTACAGCTACTATTTTCATGTTTCAATCATTTATATTGGTAAAAGCCTAATTTTACACCCATCATGAATCATTTTTAGGGGTGAAGAGGTGATGGTAACAAAGCCCTTGTGCCCTAGGGGTATAAAAATCATTCTCGAAGAGTATAAGTTCAACGTTTTTCCCCAAGGATAGAGAACACAAGAGGCATATCATATTTAAATTTATCCAAATAATATCTACCGGACTCTTTTTCTATTAGCCCATCAAAGCATTTATAAGGGCTAAATGGAAACTCATTCAGCTGATTAATTTGTATACCTGCTTTTATAAGAGAGTTGACCACATTGCTTAGTGGATGTGACCATGTTGCTAGCTTAGTTTTTTCTCCACTGCAATTTTCAGTATATGTACCTGACTCATCTATTACTGGCTCAGCCAGATAGAAATACGAATAATCACTAACAAGATCATAGACAGGGTGAAACTCAACCATATAAAACGTACCACCTGGTTTTAAGTGCTTTGCTATAGTCTCAGCCCATTTATTTAAGTCTGGCAACCAACAAATAGCCCCATAGGAAGTAAAAACCACATCATAGTAATTTATCTCTTCCTCACTATCATTGAATTGATAAATATCTGAGCAAATGAATTTGGCATCGATATTTGCTTGTCGTTTTATATGGTTAGCAGTGTTAATTGCAACAGAGGAGAGATCCACCCCTGTCACAATAGCTCCTTTTCTTGCCCAAGACATGGTATCAAGACCAAAGTGGCATTGTAGATGTAGCAACCTTTTCCCTTTAACGTCGTTTAACTCAATAAGCTCTATTTCCTGTAATGACGTTTTTCCTTCTAAAAAACCCTTTACATCATAAAATTCAGAGTCTACATGAACTTTTGCCCGTTTATCCCAAGCCTCTCTATTAATCTTTAAATAATCCATTAAAATAAACCCTCGAAATCAATATAATCGATTGATCGACTTAAATTTTCTTAATCATTGAATCAATTTTTACTAATCCAGGCTTAATGATTTTTGCATTTATACCACGTAAGTTTAATTGTTTACCTTGCTTGGAGTTGACAAACTTAACTGCATCTATCCCAAACCGATCTGCAAATTTTTTACAACCCAAATGAGGTTCTTCTGTGACTTCTATAATAGCATCACCTATTAACAACTGAGTACCAGGAGGTATATTTTCATAGCTTAAATTAAAATCCACATAAAACTGATCACCTGCTAATTGCCACTGTTTTTTTATCTCTTGCAATGGCTTCGATCACTCTGGCATTCATCAAATTTAATTGGGTATCAAAATTAACCACCCCATTTTTAGATCGGGCAAGCTCTCTTTGTTTCCAGTTATCTTCTAGCAGTCCTTCTTCAAGGCTTAGTTCACCTATCTCTAATACTTTTCGTTGATTGATGTTGGGGCGGCAAATTATTAGTTTTACCTTACCCTCCTGCTTTGGCGACTGTGTAATTATTTCTAGTGCTAATTCAAGATCCTCTCTTGACGCATAACTATTCACTTAGTACTCCATTTTATTACAAATAAAGGCTTCTTATTGATTAACAGAATCTGTTTTGCAAAACTGAACAACCTCTGTTAACCCTAATTCAAAGTATTGCTCCTCTTCAAAATGCTGCTTTATCATCAAATCGCTCCCACAGCAGAAAACGATCTGGCTCACTTTGGTCTTGATGAAAGATAAAGATTATTGAAAGCCCTTCATAAGTTAATTAGTGCCAACTTTTCTATTGTATACTCTTTAGTCAAACACATAAAAAACAGCAAGTAATTTTTTATCGAACATAACATTCAAGCACAAAAAAGGCCGCATTAAAATGCGACCTTTTATTAATACATCAAACGTTGTACTACTTACTTAGTTTATACGCTTGAATATCAAATCCCATACACCATGCCCTAACCTCGCGCCACGTTTTTCAAACTTAGTGATCGGGCGATAATCTGGCCGTGTCACATAGTCGTTCTGAGTGGAGGTGTTTTCAAAACCTTCTGCCTGCTGCATAACTTCAAGCATATGCTCTGCATAATTTTCCCAATCTGTCGCCATATGGAAGAGCCCATTCATTTTTAATTTAGCTCGTAATACTTGGACAAAAGCAGGTTGCACTATGCGGCGTTTATGGTGACGCTTTTTATGCCATGGATCAGGGAAGTATAACTGGAGGCGGTCGATACTTTCATCCGGAATACAGTGCTTTAATATCTCAACTGCGTCATCACAATACACTCGTAGATTGGTAAGCCCTGCTTTTTGTGCTTCATTTAATAGGCTACCAACCCCAGGACGGTGCACTTCAATACCAATAAAGTTCTTTTCAGGCTCTTGTTCTGCCATTTGCAACAACGAGAGGCCCATACCAAACCCAATTTCTAACACCAATGGCGCTTTACGGCCAAACAACTCATCCATGATTTGCACACCACTATCAATGGTAAGTCCCAGCTCTGGCCATACATCATCCCAGCCACGTTGCTGTCCAACGGTCATTCTTCCTGCACGTAGCACATAACTTTTAACTTGCCGAAGATGCTTAGTTGATTGCTGATCTTGATTCATAGGTAACTTCTATGTGGTCTACTGCGAACAAAGCGGGGTATTTTATAGTGTTTACATTTCAAACAACAGCAAGAATTAAACATTCCTTGCCGCAAACCAGCTAATACAAGCCCAGCCTATAATAAATGCTACTCCACCTATAGGAGTCACTGCACCTAACCATTTAATGCCTGTCACAGCTAGTAAATAAAGACTTCCACTAAACAATAGTATACCTACTATAAAGCTCCAGCCTGCAACGCTTAACAGGGAACTTCCTGGCCAGCGGTATAGCGCCAGAGCGACAAACCCCAAGGCCAAAGTATGATAAAAGTGATATTGTATGCCTGTTTGATATACAGTGAATAGGTTCTCGGCCAGCCTTGATTTCAGCCCATGAGCACCAAAGGCACCTAGAATAACTGCCAGTGCTCCACTGATCCCTGTAGATAATAATATTAACTTAGCCATTGACTCACCACTCTATTCATAACCCTGCTATAAGCAAAGAATTATAACGAAATGAATACAATGAAAGTAATAGTTTTAAAAGAAGAGCAATAGAAGTAAAGACATACGAGTAGGTAGATTGTTACTTTTGATGAAATAGCAGGGCACTTTTATGCTGACTCTTATTACTTTATTTTTTATTGTTTACGTCTTAATAATTTAGTCATTTTATTAAACGTAGCCTCATCACTCGTCTAATTTAAGCGCCCAAATCTATTGGATATCTACACACTAGCACATACTTGAAAGTTAACTTCTTCCTCCTACAGTTACTACCTGTTCCCACGATATAAAACCATCATGGACAACGTGTTCTTGCTTCATAACCAATAACATAGTGCTTACATGACACTTTGACTATTCTTGAGACCAGATTAAGACTTAGTTAGGCTGCTGGCTTTCTTCAGGTACAACTGTTCTGGCAATACACCTGGCTTCTGCTAGTTCATTTGCCATTTCAGCCAGCCTGGCTCGATTATTACCCGAAATCTCAACAGTGCCTCCTGGAATATCTGCAACCAAAATCCAGCCACCATCAGGAATAGGCTGACAATCTGCTTCAGTGAAATGGTGAAGTGATACGCTTAATACATGTGACATAACAGTACCAACCTTATTATTTATCTTGTTCGTTCAGCTACACAACAATAGACTTCTTTTTAAAGGAAAGTTCTAGTCAAGGACAATTAATTACTCACATATCGGTTAGCTTTTTTTTGTTCTGATAAAAGCTTCTTATTTTGTACGAACGGTTTAACACTTAAAATTGAGCATAGCTACTTTTTAGTATGCCTATTTTTGAGTAAATCTAGTTGAGCACGTTCTGTGCCAAAAAATAAGCTCAACTTAATACGCTATTTGTTTTATTAAACTTGTCATTTATTCACAATATGTTGTTTTTATGCACACCAAAAAGACTCTATGCACCTTGTTTACCTTCTACAACCACTCAAGCTCCAAATGCTACCTCAGATTCTATTATCAAGGCGCAATAGGTGTCTAAATATTAAACAATCTTAACTCAGCTACACCCCATATGCACTCACAAATCATATCCGCATTGTAAGTGATTTATTTATCAAGACTATTATTTTTTTATTACATTATTTCTATGCAATTCTTTCTTAGTGACCGATGCCACCATTGTATTTAAATACATCAACCCAAACGTTTCATCAAACCACAAAGAGCTTCCATAGAGGCCAATAAAGTCAAGGCATTTTGCTTTTTATAGTCGTTACCCTTCATAGCTAATTCTGCTTATCAAATTCCTGTATATTATGGATAAACAGATATAAGTTCTTAAGCTTCTAAATAAATTCTATGAATTAGTGTCAATTATTTTTTCATTAGTCATACCCTACATTATGGGTATATTTAACAAAGTTAAAAAAACAATATTGATAATCAACCTATAAAAAAACCTGCTCTAGTAGCAGGTTTTTTAGTTCCAATTAGTAAGCTTTTTTATAAACTCACTTATTGTTATTGCATTTTGTATTATTGCAATTAAATTTTACGCAACCATGGCACCTTTCAATTTTTTCAAGGCATTTTTTTCTAGCTGCCGAATACGTTCGGCTGAAACACTGTATTTAGCTGCTAGCTCATGTAATGTGGATTTGCTTTCGTTGAGCCAACGATGTTGCAAAATATCTCGGCTACGGTCATCCAGTTTATCCATTGCCTGCTGCAAGTTTTGGGTAGCAGCGCCTTTCCAGTCAGCCTCTTCTAACTGACGTGCTGGATCATACCGTTTATCTTCAAGGTAATATGCCGGTGCCTGATAAGCCTGTTCATCATCTTCATCAACACCCGCATCAAAAGCGGTATCTTGACTGGCCATTCGGCTTTCCATCTCACGAACCGTTTTTGGCTCGACACCCAGATCTTTAGCTACAGAGTTAACTTCATCATTCGTAAACCATGCTAACCGCTTTTTGCTGCTTCTTAAATTAAAGAACAGTTTGCGTTGAGCCTTGGTTGTTGCAACTTTAACAATTCGCCAGTTGCGCAGGATAAACTCATGCATTTCTGCTTTTACCCAGTGCACCGCAAAAGATACCAGGCGTACTCCCATTTCAGGATTAAAGCGCTTGACCGCCTTCATCAGGCCAACATTGCCTTCCTGAATCAGATCTGCTTGAGAAAGCCCGTAGCCGGTGTAACTTCTGGCAATATGGACAACAAACCGCAAGTGAGCCAACACCAACTGACGTGCAGCCTCTAGGTCATTTTCATAATAGAGTCGCTCAGCAAGCTCTTTTTCCTGTTCAGCGGTCAACACAGCAATGCCGTTAACAGCTTGAACATAAGCTTCCAGGTTCTGGCCTGGAGTTAGCGCTTCTATTGTTTGTAAACTAGTGCCCATATGGTCTCCGTAACAGCTAATCTCCGTAATAACAGCATGTAATTAACAACAATACGTAGCAACAAAGTAAACTGAAGTCTACCACTGTTTTTTTCAGAGTGCGATCTTCTCAAAAAGTTCCTCTAAGTCGAAATATGTCTAACAAAAGTGGCATAAGCCGATGTAGTTGAACTGTTAAAAGATAGTAACTTGATATTAAGGAATATCAAGTGCTTGCATTCTAAAAATACACAGCTTGTGTAATTCAATACAGCTACTCACCACTTAACAGCCAACTCGTATTCTTTAGCCAAAGTGAGAGGCTTTTAGAGAAGCTCATCTAGCGAGGTTCGATCTCTCTTAGGTAGTGCCAACAAATTAACCAAGCACCACCATAACCCAAACAAGCACTTACACCCAGCAAGATCAAGCTATCTGAAAGGCCTAAGCCCATGACTTTAAAATCACTATCATATAGTGTAGATAACTCAGCTACTGGTGTTGCTAACGAGCCAATTAAGCCTTGCAGCAAAATCAAAGCCAGTAGGCCACCCCCAATACCAAACCAAAAGCCTAGGTAAAGAAATGGTCTGCGAACATAACCGTTAGTTGCACCAATAAGCTTCACTACCATGATTTCTGAACGACGGCTTTCTATTGAAAGCTTAACTGTATTACCTATCACCAACATGACAGCCAGTGCTAAACCTGCCGCAATTAATATGCTGAACTGAGATGCTATAGCTGTCATTTTATTTAGCTTATCAACCCAAGCCAGATCGTATTGAATCACATCAATCCCAGGTAACAGTCGCCACTCTGCTACTAGCAGTTGAATATCAGAAGACTCAAACTGTCCACTAAACTTTACTACCAGTACTGTAGGCAATGGGTTACTGGGCAAAAATCGTGCAACCCCTTTAAAGCCACCTGTATTTTCCAGCTGAGATAATGCCTGTTCAGGTGTGATAGTGGTTATTTGTTCAACAATTTGTGCTTCTTTGATTTTGCTGGCTAACGCATTCAACTGTTCTTGCTTAACATTTCTTTGTAAAAAAACTGATAGCTGGGGTGCACCATCCCACCGCTCTCCCAACGTTTTGACATTAGCTAAGCCAATATACATTGCAGCAGGTAAGGCAAGTGCTAAAGCAATCATCAGCCAAGTAAAGACAGTTGATATAGGAGCCTTAAGCAATCTTTTAAGTGCATCCCACATAGAAAACTGATGATGTTGAAAAAACTGAATCAATGGATGAGCAACTTTTGCTGCCTGATTGGCTGGCCTTGCTGGATCTTGATTGGCTTTAATAGCATCCGTTCGGTGGCGAGGTAAGTCGTTAATACTATTCATTGAACTGTTACATCTCTTAGCAATCGTCCTTCTTGTAAGGTGATAACCCGGCGTTTCATGCTTGCAATCAGGCTCAAGTCATGGCTTGCCACTAAAACCGTTACACCAACCTGATTAAACTCAGTAAACAGTCGCATAATTTCAGCAGATAACTCAGGGTCCAAATTTCCTGTCGGCTCATCGGCCAACAAGAGTGGCGGTTTATTCACGACAGCTCTAGCAATCCCTACTCGCTGTTGTTCACCACCAGAAAGCGCCATAGGATTCTGCTTTTCTTTATTTAGTAGCCCAACTTTATCTAGTGATGCCCTTACCCGTCGTGGGATGTCACGATAACTATAGCCAGCAATCTGTAACGGCAGTGCCACATTATCAAAAACCGTTCGATCAAACAGCAGCTGATGGTCTTGAAATACCACACCAATATTACGTCGTAAAATAGGAATGTGATTACGCCACAAGCTTTGTAGGTTTTGACCTCCAATCCACACTTGACCTGCCGTAGGTTTTTCCATAGCAATAATTAGTTTTAACAGAGTACTCTTACCCGCCCCAGAGTGCCCAGTCAAAAATGCCATTTGGCTTCGAGGTATATGTAAATCAATACACTCCAAACCTTGATGCCCATTGGGATAACGCTTACTTACACCATCAAAACGTATCATATGCACAGTAAATTGGTTATTGATGAACCGCTATCCACTTAGTGTACGGTTAAGCAAAGCAAGACACCAGTTTCAAAGTTAGTGCTACTTGTTTTAATTTTAGAAGCTGGGATGTAAGGTAGTTAGTGTATAAAATGCGAGCAGCTGTCGGCTTTAGTAACAGTTAGAATTAGATCATCAACTTATTAGCAGCTGCATTAATGACATGAGCTGTGCTCTTTGGTTTTTATCCAGTTTGCTTAAATATTCCTTATTGACTGCTTTGGCCTCGGCAATTAATTCCGGCTCCAACTCCCGTCCTTTATCAGTTAAATAAACTCTAAATGCACGCCGGCTCTCTGGGTCTGGCCTTCTTGCCACCAGCTCTAGTTCTTCAAGTTTATCTAAAACACGGGTCGTAGTGTAGTTACGAGTCTGACAAGCTTTTGATAACTCAGTTTGGGTATAACCTTCTTGCTGCCACAATAAGAAAAGCGTTGGCCATAAAGATAAATTCAAACCATATTTTTTTAGTCGAGCATCCAGACTATACCCCATCTGCTGTGAAACTACAGCGATCAACCAGCCAAAGCTATCCTCTCGTTTCAGTTTTTTGGATGACACGATAAACAATACCCATGAGTTAACACGCAACAGATAAGTATCGCGTATTTAGGGTATTGTTACCAGGAGTGAGTTGTAGTATTTACTAATAAAAATGGAAAGCTAGTTCTCTCTTAGCCTCCTTACTTTAATTGATAGTCAAAAGTAATAACCCTACTAATCCAAGAGCCACCACCAGCGTAATAATAACTTTTATGTTACTCGCAAAAACGGGCTCTCTATTGCTTGAAATATCAGAGCTATCCAGCTTACCTGTTACCATTGCTCTCACCAGTCGCTGGCCTTTTAATTGGTAAACAGCAATGGCGATTAAGTGAGCTACAATACAAAACACTAGCAAGCAGGCAACGACTCCATGAGTCACACCAACAAGTTTATCAGCAGTACTTCCCATAATAATCATTAAATCGATAATGCCACCAAGATGCATTCCCGTGATGACCTGACAAGTCAGCAACACCAACATTGTCATAACCATCCAACCACCTGCGGGATTATGCCCAATAGCCACCTTCGTCTTATTTCCTTTAAAAATTGTACAGAAATAATGAAAAACAGTGACAGGACCTTTCACAAACTGACTAAACCGAGCGGTATGACTACCCCAAAACCCCCATAACCAACGCCAAACAATCGCACAAGTTAATAGTAATCCTGCGGCCATATGTGGCGGCCGATCCCCCAGGCCTGCAAATCCAGAAATAAGCAATGTGCAAACCAAAACAGTTAATAACCAATGGTTAATGCGAGTGGCAAGATCCCAAATGTTAATTGATGAATTGAACTCGGAGCCGCTATTAACACCTACAGGCGTCTGCCGAAAGTTTTCTCTTGGTTGGTTTTTTGTACACATTACTTCTCAATCTACAGCTTACTTTCGTTTAAGTAAGGATAGCTTGCCTAAATTTAATTGCATTTGCAATATTTGCTATTACAAATATAATAATAGCAAATTTCGCTAATGCAATTAAAAGGAAATAAATGTGAACAAGCTGTATTACATTGCCTTTATGCTCACTATTTTTACTACTTCTCAATCAGCTCTAGCTGAAGACTTTGCTAATATAATCAGCCAACGGCAACAGAGCTTTAAAGCAATTGAAATCTTTTTTGATAACTTTGAAGAGCCTGATAGTGACATAGAGTGGCAGATAATTAATAAAGAAAGCGCTAAATTAGCTAAAGCAACTCAACAGTTACCAAACTTATTTCCAATTGGAAGTGATAAAAACAGTAAAAGCAAAGAAAAAATATGGGATAACAAACAAGACTTTAACATTCGACTCGACAAACTAAATAGCGCCTTTAATAATATTCAACAAGCCACCCAAGAAAAAAACCAGCAATTACTAATTGAGAACTATAAACTAGCAAAAAGTAGTTGTAATAGCTGCCACCGTAAGTATCGTTCATTATGGTAAAATATTGTTTTAGTACATACGCTCCTTTTAACGGAAGGTTTATCATATGCTACAGATAAAAAAGCTTTTTATTGGTTTGATGATGGTTTCCACCTGCGGATGTACCCTTAACAGTAAAACAAACAACTCATTTAATTTTTATTGTTCAAGAAATAACTATGATGTAACCGTACGTGCTTATTTACCTAAAGGTAAACCCGCTAAAAAAGCAAAAATATCTGCTTATGATGATACTGGTCAGCTTGTTCTGCAAAAAAAACTGAACAATAAAGGCCACGCTAGCTTTCGCTTCCCTTCTTATGCTGACGAAATTACGGTTTATGTTAAAAGCCAGGAAGGATGGGAAGATAAGTGCAGTTTATTTAAGCCACCCAGTAAATATAGAAAAATGTAACCCCTTCACGGGGTTTCAAAACTCAATTAAGATGTTTGTTGTAATTGCTTAGATCGAAACCGGCCTGCCATTTTTAAACCATCACTGTTTCTCAAATAGTCCGCCTGATGGGACAAACTCGCCAGGCCGTGCAACGACTAGCAGATGATATGAGCAAGGAAGGACTGCTGGCGTTTATAGACAACACTTGCCACACTCAAGTACATGGCAAGCTTGTTTGATTCAAAATAACTATTTTTAGAAGCGCCTATCCTAGGGTGTATTAATCTTTAGTGCTTATTCTTTCAATCTACCAGCTTAACTACCGCTGTATCGCACGACTAAATACGATACAGCGGTAAATTCCAGCTTATACTTTTACTCGATAAAACACCGCATACAACACAGGAAGTATAATTAAAGTAAGTACTGTGGCGCAGCCCAAACCAAAAATAATGGTAACAGCCATACTTTCAAAGAAAGCATCGAATATCAGGGGAATCATCCCTAACATGGTAGTAATAGCAGCCATACAAACCGGCCGAACCCGGCTAACCGATGCATCAAAAATTGCATCGTAACAGTTCTTACCTGAGTCTGCTTCCAGCTTAATTTGTTCAACGAGCACAATTCCATTTTTCAGCAGCATTCCAATTAAACTTAATAAACCTAACAGCGCCATAAAACTGAAGGGCTTATTTAATAACAACAATCCTCCAACAACGCCAATAAGCGATAGAGGCACGGTTAACCAGATAACCAATGGTTGCCTAACCGTATTAAACAGCAGCACTGTAATTAAAAACATAAACAACAAGCCTGTCGGTAACGAGCCAAACAGACTTGCCTGAGCTTTTGTTGCAGTTTCATATTCCCCCCCCCATTCCAACTGATATCCATCAGGAAGTGGTATGGCTTCTACCTGCTTTTTCAGTCGGCGAAATACACTATCTGCTGTTTCATCACTGAGTAACACAGGGTCAGCATAAACCGCCAACATCCGCTTGCGATCGCGCCGCTTAATTAATGGACTTTCCCAATCAATATTAATACTTGAGGTTATTTGTGATATAGGCAAGTAAGCGGAGTATTCTGGGCTCCATACTTGTAGCTCAGTCAAACTAGATGCACTCAGCCGCTCTTTATCTGGCGCCCTTACGACGATAGGAATTAAATCAGTTCCATCCCGGTAAGTGCCCATCACTTTACCACTAAAGTTTACCAACAAGGCTTCATCCAAGGTATTTTTCGTAATTCCTGCCCGTCGTGCTTGTTCTTCCAATAACTCAGGCCTGATTACTTTTACCCTATTACGCCAGCTATGACGAACATTATCCGTCCAAGGGTCTGCATTAAATACGTTTATTGCCTGAGCCGCCAACTGACGCAAAACTTCTGGATTTTCACCATAAAAACGGGCTTCTATTTTCGCCGCAGGTGCTGGGCCATTCTCTAGTTTTTTGACACGAAAATCAGCTTCAGGATGCTGATTTCGTAATAATTCCGTCACCTGAACCAACGCTTTTTCTAACTGCTCAAGGTCTTCCATATTAACAATTAACTGGCCGTAACTACTGTAACTGTCTTCAGGTGCATAGGGCAACACAAACCGTTGCGAGCCACCACCAATAACTGCTGTTACATCTACCACACCAGGCACTTCATTTACTTCTTTTTCAAGCTGCGCAATCGCTTTATCAGTGGCTCTTATATCAGTACCTTCTGGTAACCAGTAATCGACAAAGAAGATAGGTGTTGTAGACGCTGGGAAAAATACATTTTTTACTTTGGTAAAGCCAAATAATGCCGAAACCAGCAGAGCCACCACAGCCACTATGGTGATGATTCGATGATTTAAACACCAGCCAAGCAGCACTTTATAAGCAGTAAAAAAAGCGCCTTGATAAAGCTCACCCGCGGCTTCAGTAGTATTGACTTCTTTATAAAACAAATCAAAAAAGAAAGGAGTTAAAGTAATCGCCGTGATCCAACTTAAAAACAGTGCAACAAGTAAAACCCAAAATAGTGAGCCAACAAACTCTCCAGTAGAGTCCGCAGAAAGCCCTATGGGTGCAAATGCCATAATAGCAATCACGGTTGCTCCTAGTAATGGCCATTTGGTTTGATCAACAACAGCTTTAGCAGCTTCCAGTTTAGTCAATCCTTTTTGCAAACCAATCAACATTCCTTCAGTAATAACAATGGCATTATCAACCAACATTCCCAAAGCAATGACTAGGGCACCAAGGGAAATAATTTGCAAGTCGATGGCCATTACCTTCATTACAATAAAGGTACCTAAAATGGTCAGCAACAGGATCAGCCCCATCAGAATCCCACTTCGAGCCCCCATAAAAACCAAGAGCACTACAATAACAATGGCAACCGCTTCTAGCAGGTTAATTAAAAAGGCAGATACTGACTGATCAACTACTTCTGCCTGATTGTAAACACTGGTAATTTCCATCCCGAGTGGTCGATCACCTTCTAGCTCATCAATGCGAGCCATTACTGCACGGCCTACATCAACCACATTTACGCCAGCCATAAATGACACACCCAGCGATAACGCAGGCTCACTGTTTAAGTGATAAAGCTTATTCGGCTGATCCGTAAAGCCTCGTTGAATCGTGGCAATATCACCTAAATACACCAGTTGTTCACTACCTGCAGAGCTGATCAGTAAACGCTCCATTTCTTTTACATCATTGAACTCGCCAGTGGGGTGAATTCTGATTGACTCATCACCAACAAAAATATCACCCGCATTCGACACCACATTCTGATTTTTAAGCAGATCAAAAATGCGCTGCATACTGATCCCTAATGCCGTCATTTTTTCTCGCGAGATTTCTACATAAACTCGCTCTGGCAAGGCGCCATCAATGGAAACTTTCTTTACACCAGGGACCAACACCAGCTCACGACGTAATAGGTCCGCATAGTCCTCAAGGTCGTGGTAGGTATAACCAACACCAGTAATATTTAATAAAATACCAAACACATCGCCAAAATCATCTACCACTAATGATGGCTTTACCCCAGGAGGCAGCGAGGCTTGAGCGTCATACACTTTTCTACGCAGCTCATCCCATACCTGTGGTAAGGTATTTTTATTATAGGTATCTTTTATTTCTACCTTAATTTGAGAAAGCCCAGTACTATTAATAGAAGTAACATGATCAATATACGCTAACTGCTGAATAGCATCTTCTAACTGAACTGATACCTCTTCCTCGACTTGCTGAGGCGTCGCACCAGGATAGCTGGTAACAACCAAGGCATCTTTAATAGTAAATTTTGGAAACTCTAACTGGCCTAGCTGAAAAAAAGAAAAAACGCCCCCTAGCAATAAAATTAAAGCAAACATCCAGCTAATAACTTTATTGCGAATCGAATACTCAGCAATATTCATTACAGCCCCCGCTCTTTAACCCATGGCTTAACTTTCAAGCCTGCTTGCAGATGCTGTATGCCTGCTACCACAATTTGGTCGCCTGGTTTGATCCCAGTGAGCACTTGAATACCTTCATCAAGTAATTGTCCCAGGGTCACCTCAACGGGCTCAACGGTTTGCTGCTCTGGGTCGTATCGCCACACGACAGCTTTATGTCCTTGATCAGGATTGTCTACTGCGACAACAGGCACTATCACTGCATTTTTACTGGAAGGTCGGCTTATTTTAGAGAAATCAATTGTTACTGTTGCACTCATGCCTGGTAAAATATTCATCCCTTCTGGCGCTGACATAGTAAAGAGTACTTCGTAGGTTTGAGTACCAGGAGTTACTTGAGTAGAATGCTCCTTATACTGTACTTCGTACTGAGTGTCTTTTTGTGAAGCAAAATAAGCTGTCGGCTTATAATTTACTTGTCGTGCATCTTTGCGAATGTTTGCAACCAGCTGCTCAGGGATTTGTAAGCTAATATCAATATTATCGTGATTTTCTAACAGTAGTATCGGCTGTTTCGCCTGTACTGATTGATGGTTATCAACCAGCGTTTTTGCTACCGTACCATCAAATGGCGCTTTTAAAACTGTATATTGAACATTATCTTGAGCCAATTCTAATGCTGCTTTAGTTGAAGCCAATTTTGCTTTAGCTTCATCATATACAGACCTTGATACTGTACCTTTATTATAGAGCTTTAATTTACGCTGATGATCAGCCAACGCTAAATCATAGCTAGCTTGCCTGTCTGATAGCTGATTCTGCATATCAGCATCATCTAACTTGGCAAGTAAAGTACCTTTTGTGACTTGTTGGCCTTCTTTTACATTGAGTTCAATCAACTCGCCATTGAGCCGAAATGACAGCTCAGCTACTTGTGAAGCCAAAACCTTACCTGGAAAACTTCTAATTAAGCCACTAGTACTATCTTGGACTGTGGCTAATTTAACTGGCCTTATTGTGGACTTCTTAATTGGAGCTTCAGGTTGACTGCAACCAGCAACAGCTAGTGCAACAAGCACAGCCCCCCAAAAACTGTGTACTGAGGCCATCAGGCATTCCTCTTCAACTTAATAAGTTAATCTGGTTACAAATAGTAATAGAGGAGTATTGCAAGTGCAACAATAGTTACGTGCTCGTATTTAAGAAAATAACTGTGAGTGCGCTACAAAATAGAAGACTAAAAATATTAATTTAACTATACCCATGTAAAAAGGGTAGTTTGATAAGTTTAAAAAGCTTATATCATTAAAGCAATATTAATTTTAAGCATTTAAATTCACTAATATAAAGTCTGAATACTTCCGGTATAAATATCAACAAATATATCCCATGCGAAAGGTTTTTAGGTACGGTCATTAAGTGACGACTCTTCATGTGTCTATTGAAATAGGTGATCAGAGTGAGGAACGATGATAACAAAACCTAAAAATGATTCACGACGGGTAGAAAGCAATAATAAGGAGGGATAATATTATTTTTTTAGTCGGCTAATTAAAACAAAAAAATAACTCAGCTTAATTTTAGCTAATTTTTAAACATTAACGAAACCAATCTGAGCTATTCGTTACAAATAATAGGTAAAAATACTTATTATCTATTACAGGTCATCAATAGTTACGATCTCATCTTTATTCACTGTTCTCAAGCGACCAGTTGTATCTTCATACTCATAAAAGCCTGTATCTTCATTAAAATAGAGTTCATCAGGTGTATTGATAGTTGAACCATCCTTCATTTTAATCACCTGAGGAGAAGAGCATCCGGCTAACAAAGCAGCTACACTGAATACGAAAAAAAGTTGTTTCATTTAATCTACCTTCACTCATCAATAAGTTTATACCCAGAACATCAGGCAATAAATAATACAAGTTTAAAAAACTAACCAGTGAATCTAAAGAAGTTAGACTTACTGACCATAGCGAATTATTTTTGCTAGGGCAAATTTTTTACAAGTCTCTGACTCTACTCAGAATAATTATATAACGCTTGTTACATTAGCATTTGTATAAATTATTTGATACAGCCTCACTTTGGGTACCAATAACGATCTAATGTTAATAGAACTTAGCAGGGGTAAGACATGAATATCAGAAAAAAATTCCCTTCTTTCTTTTTACATACCCAAAGGCATCACCCAGCTTTATCCACAACCTACTAGCTATCACTATTTTTCTTTCGTTTTTCATTTTGCTCTTGTAGCTTATCCAGTAACTGCTCAACCATTGACTTACTTTCTTCAGCTTGTTTGGCAATAGTATTACCATAGGATTTTTGTTCATCCCTTAACTGTTGTAGTTTTTCTACGATATTATTGACCTGGCTAAAATTAAGCAAACCCGTTGGCTCAGTGTTATTTGACTGCTGATCACTGCTTACAAGCGCTTGAATTTTTCCATATAAATTTTTGAGCGCTTTGTCATAAAATATAGTATTCGATGCTATAAACAATGCTTGTGTATCTGCTATTGGCTGGTCAGCTCTTGCTTGAATGGCTAGGTCAACTTCTTGAATGGTTTTTACATCTCCATTTTCCATTAGCACTATACCATTTCCTTTAATATTACCTAGTAGAGCGCCCTGCCTTGAAACCAAGTTAAAGTCGTCTGGGGTATGACCTAAGTAAATTGCACCAACACCTACTTCAGTTAAAGACTTCAAGACGCCTCCCTCACTACCATCTTGAACCCACAACTTTAAGTCTTTAAAAATTGGATCACTTTCATCAATCCATAAATTATTATCATTATCATAAAGTGCAAGTTCAGCAAACCCTTGTCCTGTTTGGGGGCCAAATAGCTCTAGACCATTATCAATTACGCCATTGTTATTATGATCTAAAGCCAGATAACCACTCCCAGAGCCAAGCTGAGAGATTTGCTCTGTTTCTCCATCACCATTTAGATCAAAATTAAAAAATGTATCAGTCAAGTTAACTGTTTCAGCACTAAAATTGATTACCAAAGGGTCTACTACCTGTTGTACAACTAGTAACTCACTGTTTGACTCAAATAACTGGGCTTGCTGTACATGAAAGCCAACCGAAAACTCAATTTGTCTACCATCTGCCGTAACAATCATACCTGTTGTTGAAAATTGACTCTGCTCATTAATCTGAAACAGCTGGTACTGACTAATTTGCACTACACTCGTCTCAGTTAACTGCTGGGGCTGGTTAGCAACAGCTAGATTATTTGTACTAGACAATGAACTAACCCCCACTTGAAATTGGCTGAATATAGAGTTAGTGACAGTTTTAATAAACTGATGGGTAGGTTCAGCGGAAAAATTATCTAAACGCCCAGTTAGTTGCAAACGCTTATTTACAATCTGATTATCATTTAAATCAGGCCTGACCTGGCTTATCGAGTTAAATTTCTGTTGTAAGTGATATAAGTATTTCTGTTGCGCATCTACTGATATACTGACTTTATCAGCGCCAATTTGAAAGCTTCGTGACCGCCTTTCATTTACAGTCAAAGCTTCAAGAGAGCGAGAGTGGCTGTAATCCATGCCTATAACAGCAGCGGTCACTTTCATTAGACGATCCTGTCAGCTATACCCAGCCTGGCAACACATAAGCAAAAGCAGAAAACAACTTTACGAATGGACCACCAGAGTATATTTATACCTTTAATAGTTAACGCTTCTAAAAAGTGTATCGGCCAGATACTAGTAAAATTTAGCTTATTCGTTAATAGTTTTTATCTTTGGTAGTTTGAAGGCTTTAGTGAAATGTTGTAATTATAATACTAGTAAATTCGTATATCTTTTAAGCATATTAAGGGTAATTATCGCATTAATAACATCATAAAAGCCCATTATTTTTTCGAGCTTTCTGTGGTTTAATGAAACATTCGAGCCAAATAGCTTTTTGGGCTGAGCCCCATCTGCCGTTTAAACATATTAATAAAGGCAGCACTTGATTCATATTTCAATTCAAAAGCTACTTCAGTAACTGTCATTCCAGCAATCATTAGCTCAATTGCTTTAAGCACTTTTAACCGTTGTTTCCATTCACTGAAGCTCATTTGCGTCTGGTTGAGAAAAATCCGTCTGATTGTTCTGGCAGAAGCACCCAGTTGAACCCCCCAAGCTTCCAATGACTGACTATCAGTAGGATGTTGTAAAAGCCTATTCACCAGCTTCGTCAAACGGCTATCTTGTGGTACTGGCAAGTTAAGTGGTACTGACTCTGCTGATTTTAGGCAATCATACAACACCAACCATAGGTGCTTAGTAACGCTATCAGGTTTCCCTTTAACAGGGATATTAGTGATGGCTAAAATCACTTCTCTTAATAAAGCTGTAACCTGGATAACACTGGTAGGGCGATTAAGCTTTTCAGAACAGCGTTTAGCTATGTATAAACTACGAAACTTAGCGCCTGACAACGTAAATATTTCATGGTCTGTATAAGACGGCACCCAAACACCTTGTTGCGGGGGAACCAAAAAAGTGCCTGCTTCGGTCTTAACACAAATAAGTCCTTCAACGGCAAATAAAAACTGCCCCCAAGGATGCTGATGAGATGCTACAAAGTGCTTGGGTGGCATATCTACAGACCGAGGCTCCACAAGCCATTGCATTTTT
The DNA here is from genome assembly GCF_028858535.1 of Spartinivicinus poritis. Lineage (NCBI taxonomy): Bacteria > Pseudomonadati > Pseudomonadota > Gammaproteobacteria > Oceanospirillales > Zooshikellaceae > Spartinivicinus > Spartinivicinus poritis. Next base: position 11,378 of record NZ_JAPMOU010000006.1, on the reverse strand, counting down.
TTACAAATTGATGTGCTAACGCTTGATTGGCGGCTCATAGCCAAAGTACTCACCTAAAAGCTTAACTTGCTTGATAAATTTGACCAAATCAATGAACTATATGGCAATATTAATAAATTATGACAAACAAATATCCTTTATGCTAGTGGTCTATGTGTAAAGTTGGACAACCGTCTTCAAAGCCATTTATTTTCTGGGAAAGCAATTTTTGCCGGCATAGTTAGGTCTACCTCAAGAAAAGACAATACAGCCAAAGAATAAATTAAGAAGAAGTCGTTACCTTATTTTACCCATGTACCACTGGTCAGTGGTAGTTTATATGTAAAAGGCTTTAGTACAAATGAATACATATCGCACACCAAAAGTATTTTTGATTCTATTATCTATTGCAATGCCATTGTGTTTTGCTACCTGGCAAGTACTGTTAAATAATTTCAGTATTCAAGAAGCAGGGTTTACTGGAAAAGAAATTGGTATCTTACAAAGCTTAAGAGAAATTCCAGGATTTCTTGCTTTTACTGCAGTATTTATCTTACTAGCCATAAAAGAGCAACAATTTGCTATTATTTCTCTTGCCATACTGAGTATTGGTGTAGCCATTTCAGGGTTATTTCCAACAGTATACGGCCTATATGCCACTACAGTACTAATGAGTATTGGCTTTCATTACCTTGAAACAATAAAGCAGTCTCTTGCGCTGCAATGGCTGGATAAAACTGCTGCACCTGTATTTATGGGAAAACTATTAGCTGTTAGCTCATTAAGTGCCTTAACAGCTTATAGCTTAGTTTGGTTATTAAACTTATTCAATGTCAGTTTCACCAGTACCTATTTGTTAGGCGGTAGTCTTGGGTTAATCATAGTTGCCATTTTACTATTTGCCTTTCCTTTATTTCCTGAAAAAGTGGCTCAGAATAAAAAGCTAATTTTAAGAAAACGTTACTGGCTATATTATCTGCTTACTTTTTTAAGTGGTGCAAGAAGACAAATTTTTGTTGTATTTGCTGCTTTCATGATGGTAGAAAAGTTTGGTTACTCTGTAGCAGATATTAGTGTCTTATTTATAATTAATCATGCAGCCAACTTGTATCTAGCACCTCGTTTTGGCAAGCTAATTCAAAAGATCGGAGAGAAAAAGGCCTTAACTATTGAATATGTTGGCTTAATAGTAGTGTTTACAGGGTACGGATTAGTTGAATCATCTGAAGTGGCAGCGATGCTTTATGTTGTTGATCATCTGTTCTTTGCCATGGCCATTGCGATAAAAACTTATTTTCAGAAAATTGCAGACCCGGCCGATATTGCCTCTAATGCTGGAGTAAGCTTCACTATTAACCATATAGCCGCTGTAGTTATTCCCGCTCTTTTTGGAATAATTTGGTTGGTCAACCCTCCTTTAGTATTTTATATTGGAGCACTAATTGCCTGTTTATCTTTAATAGTAACACAGCTAATACCTAATAACCCAGAACAAGGTAATGAAACAATACTTTCTACTAATAAGAGAGCTGGTCAGCCAGTTACTCGTTAGACTGTTAGATTCACCTAAAAAGCACCAAGTGTTAGTTTTTTCTATCACTTGGTAAAATAATAGTAAAAGTAGTCCCTTTTCTCAGCTCACTTTTAACTGAAATTTCTCCATATAAAATCTGGCTAACGATTCCATATGCTAAATACAAATCCAAGCCCAGTCGGCCTTTACTTCCTCTTTTAGTTGTAAAGAACGGGTCAAATATTTTTTCCAAATATTGTTTTGATATCCCCTTACCATTATCAGAAAACTGTAAAGTCAATTTTTTTTCATTACTAATAGCTGAAATTGTAATTTTTTTACCTTCCAAGCTATCACCGAATGCATGTATAACACAGTTATCATACAATATAGAAAGAACATTCAACAACTCGCTTGGATAACTATTAATCATAACATCTTTATCAATAGCTATTTCAAATATGATATCCTCTGACTTTTCTTCAAATGAATTAATAGCTTCTTTTATAACCTCATTGATCCCAAACCAAACAGGATCCCTCTTTTCATTGGTTACAATAGACCTCTTAATATTTTTTATCATGTAATCAGCTAAATCTAACTTATCCATAACAAGTTCAATATTTTTTTCACTTTTATTAATAAAATTATAGATAAGATCATAGTTCTCCTCTTCTACTACTCTTACTTGTTTTTTTAATTTATATATATTTCTTGCAACAGCAGAGGAAGCACTCATTGACTCACCAATATATAAATTAATTTCTCTAGTCAAACCAATAATTAGCATCTCTAATAGTTGGCTTTTTTCTTTAACAATAGATATCTCTTCCTGATGTACTTTTTTATCACCCTTCTGATCAGTTTCCTTTCTATCTTCTTGCACTTGAATTGGCTGTTCGTTGATTTGCTCGTTATGATAAGCACTCATTGTATTTTCGCTTTTTATTTCTTTTTTATCAAACCCATTTTCTAAGTTTAAACTAACTATATTACTATTTTCTTTTACAGTATTCTCACTATAGCTAGCGTTGTTTAAGTGATTTCCAGAAGGCTTTCCTGCATCCAAAGCTTCATTTTTAAATTTTGCTATAATTCTATATATTTTTCCTATTTCGTCTTTGCGCTTTGTTGACTCACCTACAATAAATTTTATATTATCATCATCCACTGCATTTATTAACTTAGTGACAGGCTGAATTATCGTCTTATTTAGGGCTACCATTATTAAAGTCAATATCAAGACAACGGCAATCAATAAAAGTATAAAATAGTTTCGATATGCATCGGATTTTAACAGCATATCTTTCAATTCTTTTTTACCTGAGACAGCAACATAAGTTTTGTATAGTTTTAGTGTTTTAATGAAGTCATTAAATTTTTTATCGAAATCCAGGTTAAGTTTAAGTGCTAATCTATCTTCTTTTTTTGCATAAGTCACCATCATGACCACTTGTTTATACTCATTCAGCTTTTCCTTAATCTCACTGATAAGCTCTAACTCCTTTTTAGTCAGCCTATAATTTTTTTCAATATTGGCTATTTTGGTTTGACTTACTTTAAAAGCTTCAAGCTGAGCTTTTTCTATAGAAATATTTCGCAACAGTGTTATTAGAAGTTCTTGCTGGACAGAAAACTGTGTTAGGGCAATTTCATCTATGATTTTAGACTTCTGTTGACTATCAGTTTCTATATGAATTAACCTAACACGTTGCTGGTAGGTATACCAAAAAGTACTGGCTACAACAAACAACATTGCCACTATGCAAATTAATGGTGGTAAAAAGGTTTTTATTTTAAGTGATTTTTGCTCAAGCCACTGAACTAACATTTAGTTGATTCTTTTGATATATACTATTTTTCGTATATCAGGTATTGTAATAAAGCGTCATTACAATAGCCTTTATAGATGTTATTGTAGCTGATAGCTAGTGTAGGTCTATCCTATAGCTATACGCCTTAACGTTGCATTTCATTTATTCATAGCTAGTATTATAGAACTGATGCCTATACTCTAAAATTTTAGGCTATTATACTATGGCTTCAGGCATATATTTAAAAGGCTTATTTTTACAGCCATTCTTATTAACTTTACTACTGTTACCAGAATTAATTTCTGTGCTATATGCCAGTGAAGACAGTGACTCTATTACTTACTTCGAACCTGGCCATCCCTCTTTACAACAATGGCTATTACCAGTCCCCCCTATAACGACAGCAGCTAATGCAGTAGAACAGTTACAGCTAGGCAAGCTGTTATTTTTTGATCCTAGATTAAGTGCCAACGGCAATTTTGCTTGCTCCACCTGTCACAATCCATCATTAGGTTGGAGTGATGGATTGAAAACAGCGATTGGCCAACAAGGAATAAGTTTAAATCGAGCAACCCCCTCTCTTATCAACGTAGCTTATAACAAAATTTTTATGTGGGATGGACGCCAATCAAACCTTGAAAGCCAAGTTTTGGGCGTGATGGGGGCAGAGCATGAAATGAATGCAGACTATGAAAAGCTACTTATTTTTCTTAGCCAAAACTCTACATACAGAAGATTGTTTGCAAAAGCTTTTCCAGGTAAACATATCAACAAAGAGACTCTAGCTGCCGCCATAGCTCAATTTGAGCGTACGATTATTAGTAAGAACACCCCTTTTGATCGCTGGATTGCAGGTGAATCTGCTGCTATGTCTGCTGATCAGGTAGCTGGATTTCAGGTTTTTATAAATAAGACTAAAGGTAATTGTGCAAGCTGCCATCATCCTCCTAACTTTACTGATGATGGATTTCATAATATTGGCTTAAAGTCTTTTGCTTCCTCCAATCCAGATTTAGGTCGTTACAACATTAAACCCATTAAAATTTCAAAAGGCGCTTTCAAGACTCCACCTCTTAGAGGAATTGGACTAACAGCCCCTTATTTTCATGATGGATCAGCCGCGACTTTAACTGATGTGATAGATCACTACACCCAAGGTGGAGAAGTAACTACCAACATAGACCCAGAAATGAAAAAGTTATCATTATCCAAGATTGAAAAAAAACAGCTAAAATTGTTCTTGGAGGCACTAACCACAACAACAGATAGTTACCCCGTTCCCATTTTACCTTAGATGTATAAACTGAAAATGAAAGTATATAAACTGGCTTGCTTTTCTATAGCACTTATTTATCCACTGCTACTTACTGCCGATGTACACATTGTTGATCAGAAAAATAAAGAGTTTAGTACTAATGAGCTTAGGGTAAAAGTAGGGGATGAAATTCGCTTTACTAACCAAGATCCATTTTTCCATAATATTTTTAGCTTATCTGATACCATGTTTTTTGATCTTGGCTCATACCCACAGGGGGAGTTCAGGTCAATTAAAGTTAAGCAACCTGGAGTCATTGAGGTAGAATGTGCTATCCATCCAAGCATGAACATGAAAATTATAGTTGAAGAGTGATTAAGTTAATGCTTATGCTAGTCACTAAAAACTATAACCTATATATTTTAATACTAGCCTTAGCAATTACTTGCTCAGTGACTGGCAAACCAGCTAATGAGCAGCAATTACAATTAGGTGCAAAAATTTTTCAACAGCGCTGCGTTCTTTGCCACGGTGATCATGGTATGGGTGAAGGACTGTTGCCCATTATCGTTGCTAAATATCCCTCTACCAATCTATTCAAAAAAAAATTTATTAAAGATCCTAGTGACTTATCAAAACTGCGTCAACTGATCGCAGAGGGAAGTATTATTGAGGGCATTAGCGATTACATGCCACCATGGAAAGATGAGCTTACCTGGAATGAGTTAGAAACCGTTACCCAATTTACCCAATTTTTGTATTTTTTTCCTGATAAAGCCTATGAATATATAAGTAACGCTACAAAAACAGCCCCTATGGCCAAGTATGCCGGGCAAAAGCTCTTTGTAACCCGATGTAGTATGTGCCATGGTCGCTACGGCGAGGGCAATGGCCGACTAGCTAAAGTTATTCGTAACCCTCCTCCTTATAATCTAACCAAAAGTACTGCTAGTCTAGTTTATTTACAACAAATTATTACAAAAGGTGGAGCAGCGATGAACCGCTCTAAGCATATGCCACCTTGGGGTAAGGAGTTAACTGAAACTGAGATTAATGCTATTATTCAGTATCTATTAAAATTAAGAAATAACTAAAACTAACGTTACTTCTAACTTCCATAGCACTCTTTTGGAAACCAAACTATCCATATGTCTTTATATTTTACTTGCCAACGAACTGCTGCATTATTATAGGAAAGCCTATCATACTCATAAAGAGCAGCAGCCTCAGAAATCATTTCATTATTAAAGTTAATATTACGAATGAATTTATAAGCACAAGGCCATATATTTTGTACATTAGTTGACACAGCTTTTTTTAGCCAGCCATTAACCGGGTTTCCACAATCCATTGTCTTCATAGGATTAGGCCCCCACTTAGGATTTGTTATACACTCTGGCTCATAAACAGGAAACTCAACAAAACTACCTTTAATACGATTTTCAACCCAATTAGGAGTCCAATTAAACACAAGTAATGGAGTTTTTTTCTTAATAGCCAATAAAATTGTTGGTTTAATTGCTTCACCACCAATGCGCTTTAATAAAAAATTTAATTTTAACGCACGAATGCGTTTCCCTTCCTGCCTATCCCAAGGTCCGCTTATATATACCCCTTTATTACCAGAGTGTTCCATAGTAAATAAATGAACACACTTATTTAATACTCGCCAGTCAGGCAGCCCTGGACAATAGTCTGCTACATATTCTGGGTACCACCATTCTTCACGGGTTTTAGCATCATGTATGCCTGCATCAACAATGGCACCATTTTCAATCATTCGCTTGAAATCCTTAGCCATTGAGCCTTCCCAAACTTCAATTTGAAGATCAATCTGGCCTAAACGTAATGCCCCCCACTGTTGAGCTACACTAATATGTCGATATAAAACCTGATACCCTTGTTTGCTTAAAATATTACCCACAACATAAGACAACACAATCTGGCTTGCCCAATCATTTAAAGCTATTGTTATTGCCTGGCTCTTATCATCTTTATTCGCAGCAAAACCTGTACTTGCTATTAGATACATCAGCAGAAAAAAAATAATCTTCATGCTAATTTACACAACTCAAGAAGCTTCTTAATATTAATAGAGACTAAATACTTGCCCAAAGAATAGCTTAAAAACATCAGTTTTATTGAAATTTGATTAGAGCCCCCCTAAAGATTCTTTACAGGTAATACTTAAGAAGTAAGTCTTACCATAGCAGACTTACTCCTACGCTTACTACTTAACCATAATAGGGTCAGCACTGCCCACACAATCAAATTTAGCTACATGCTCATTACTACCTAAAGTAACTGGTGTGCCTGCATCAGCATCCCACTGGAAGCCACAGATTTGATCATTAATAGTAACTGAAATTTCACTACCACTTATATTCATTGGATCAGCATACCCAGCACAGTCAAACTTTGCTACATGCTCATTTTCTTCCAAGGTTAATGGTGTGCCTTTATCAACATCCCATTGTAAACCACAACCAGAGCCATGAATGTTAGTATAAATTTTATCCCCTCTAATAAACACTGGATCTGCATTACCTTCGCAGTCAAACTTTGCTACATGCTCATTTCTACTAATAGTGATTGGAGTACCTGCATTTGCATCCCACTCAAGACCACATTGCTTACCACCAATGTTGACATAGATTGATTTTGCCTCAATGGGCCCTATGAGTGGTAAACCATCTAATCCCCAATGATCACCGCTCATTATTCCTAAAAAGTTTAAAATTGTGGGCACAATATATGTTTGGGCAGGCTCTTTATAAAGACCATCAAAACTATTATTGGGTACAGCTGTATAGTTTTTATATTGGTAATGTAGTGGCTTATTACTTGCTATAAATATTGTCTTTTCTTTCTTTGTTTGCCCTCCATGTCCTTTCCCTGCTGAATTACGGCCATGATCAGTAGTTACCAATACTAACCAGTTTTCACCAAACTGTTGTTCTCTAAATGCTACTGCATCAAGCAACAAGCCCAGTCTTTGATCAGAACGAACAATTGAGTCATCATACGCTTGGCCATGCCCATGACTATGTCCAGCAGCATCAGGCTCATCTAAGTGCAAAAAAATAAAATCAGGGAACTCATTTTCAAGCACTCTCAGTGTTCTATTTACATTATCATCATCACTTCCGCCTTCAGCATGAGCAGTTAGAATATCCATATCTCTCGCAAAAAATTGTGTATGAATTGGCCCCCATGTACTATACCCATATATTTTTGCTTGTGGATTCGCATTATAAATATGCCGATAAATACTCGGCCAATTATTATTTGCAGCACCATCAGTATTACTCGATATATTATGTTTATTCTTCCATACACCAGTCATTATTGTAGACCATCCAGGTCCGCTGACAGTTCTTTGCTGTGTTTTATGCCATTGCACGCCACCAGCATATGCCTTAATTAAATTTAAACGATCAAATGCAGGTGTATTGAGGGCTAAAATACGTTCATATTGGACACCATCAATACCTACCAGCAATACCTTTTCTGATGCTCCCAAGCTAGAGCTGATGAAAAACAATAGTGTTATTAACCCCCAATACCTTATTTTTTCTCTTTTATTCATTATCATTTCTCTTTCATTTAATAATTATTATTAGCTATGTTTTTACTTAGCTTTTGAATTAACTTATATATCTAGATGCAAAGCATTCTAAACATCTGTTTGACATCAGAAGCATAACGGCAAATTATGTATATATTATTGCCTACAAACATTTAGTAAATCTGGCCATTTGAAAATATAGTAACTATTTACTTTCATTTTATATACTCTACTACTTGCTTACCAGTAACTAACATTGCATTAAAATCGCCATCTACCGTTGATGCCGAGTTAACCCAAGCATTTTTCTAGCTAATTTACAGGAAGCCTTTCAAAGTCTTCACAGCAACTGGTGTAAGGAGCTGAGTAATGCCATACGCCACTATTAACAGCCGACAAATACACTATCAAGACCATGGTACGGGTTTTCCTATATTATTTGGGCCAGCTATTTGTGGGACTCAAACATGTGGAAACCACAAATTGAAGTATTATCAAAAAACTATCGTTGTATAGTTCCTGATCTGTGGGGACATGGTTTATCTGATACTCCACTAAATATGCCTTACACCATAGCTCAAATGGCTGAAGATTATTGGTTACTAACTAAAGAACTGGGCTTAGAACATTTTGCTATTGTAGGATTATCCGTTGGTGGCATGTGGGGCTGTCAACTGGCACTCAGCCAACCCAAGTAAATGAACTACTTAGCCAATTTTATCAAAAACAATAAGCACAAACGAATAAAAGGAAACCTTATTTACAAGGAAGTAAATACCGACTGTCATCAACACTCTAATGACTCCCTTTATAGTTGTCAGTATTTACAACTCTTTATTTATTCATTTCTAATCTGTATATTGATCACCTATGTTTTTTTACAAAAAGCTGCTTTCTATCAAGCATATCTTATGTACTAGTTGATAAATTTACAATAAGCAATACATAGGCAATATACAAAAGAATGACAAAGAAAAATTATCAGCTAAAGTATTATAATATAAACAATTTTGAAACTATCCCCCAGTTACAAGCGCTTAGTGATGATCAAAAGCATACTATGCGTGTAATAAGCCATGTACTACCGTTTCGTACCAATAATTATGTTATCAACGAATTGATTGACTGGAATAATATCCCCGAAGATCCAATGTTTCAGTTAGCCTTCATGCAACATGAATTTTTATCAAAAAAGCAATTTAATCAAGTTGCAAGCGCGATTCATCAAACAAATTATCCTGATAAGTTGAAGCGTGTTATTCACAAAGTCAGGGCTCAGCTAAACCCCCATCCGGCAGAACAATTAGTCCATAATGTACCACTTTTAGCTGGCACACCTGTTCCTGGACTTCAGCATAAGTATAGAGAAACCGCATTAATCTTTCCTACAGCAGGGCAAACCTGCTTTACTTACTGCACTTTCTGTTTTCGTTGGCCTCAATTCATTGGTGAGAAGCAACTTAAGTTTGCTACCGATCAAAGCCAGCTATTTTTTCAATATTTAAAGCACCATAAAGAAATAACTGATGTACTGATTACTGGTGGTGATCCCATGATAATGTCTGCTCGCCATCTCGATAAACTAATTAGTCCTTTGCTTAGTAATGATTATAAGCATATTCAAAATATACGGATTGGTAGCAAGGTATTATCATTTTGGCCCTATCGTTTCATTACTGATCAAGATGCTGACCAGTATCTGTATATCTTTGAAAAAGTAAATAAGTCAGGTAAGCATCTTGCTTTTATGGCTCATTTTAATCACTGGCGGGAACTAGAGACTGAAGCAACTCAAGAAGCTGTACAGCGGATTTTAACAACCGGAACAAGTATTCGTTGCCAATCCCCCTTACTTCGTAAAATAAATGATGACCCCAACATTTGGCAACAAATGTGGCAAACTCAAGTTAAGCTTGGAATGATTCCTTATTATATGTTTGTCGAGCGTGATACTGGGCCTAAATCTTATTATGAAATACCGTTAGTAAAAGCTTATGAAATTTTTAGGCAAGCTTACCAAAAAACATCTGGGCTCGCTCGAACAGTAAGAGGCCCCTCTATGTCAGCAGCACCTGGCAAAATCACAGTGGAAGGAATAGAGGAAATTGCTGGAGAAAAAGTTATTCAGTTAAAATTTCTTCAAAGTCGCAATCCAGAGTGGTGTAATAAAATATTTTACGCAAAGTACAACGACAAAGCTTGCTGGTTATCCGATTTAGTACCAGCTTTTGGTAAGCAAGTATTCTTTTTCGAAGCAGAACTCTTAAAGTCAACAGTAAATTCAGTGAATAATAAGGATAACATAGATGTTACCCCAGTTAGTTTGTCTTACTAAAGCCTTACAAAGCTTACACATTCCATACCGTCTATTAGATCCAGAAGGTAATTTGATTAGAGTTCAGTTGCTTAGTAATAATTATTTATTTCAAAGTAACCGCACTCCGTTTAATTCAGAGTCTGTAGCTCAAATTTGTTTAGATAAAGAGCACACTTACCACATACTGAAAAGTGTCATCAATATGCCTAAAACGACTGGTTTTATTGATTATCAACAGGCTTCTGAATACCCACAATATACGCGTTTTAACAGTTTAGATAAAATAGTTAAAAAAATTGAAAGCCAATTCTCATATCCCATGGTAATCAAAAGAAATAGAGGCGCATTATCCAAAAATGTTTTTCTTTGTCAACTAAAAAAAGAACTGATTAATGCACTACATATTATTTATAATAGACAATCACTAGATTACGATTATGTGGCTTTAGCACAACAGTTCATAAATACCAAACAAGAATACAGAGCTATTTTTTTTAAAAGAGAACTCGTTTTAGCTTACGAGCGATATACTGATCAAGAGGGTTTTAAAGCTAGCTATTGGAACTTACCTGGTGGATATTCAAAACATATAACTGATAACTGCTTGTTAAAAGAGCTGCAAACTTTCGTTGAACCAATTTTTCAGCATATTCCAGCTGAAATGGTAGGTGTAGATATAATTAGAGATACATCAAACAATCTTTTTTTAGTTGAATTGAACTCAGGGCCTAAATTTAGTCACTTTATTCAATTTAATGGAGAAGAATTAATTATTGAGATGTACAAAAAAATTATCAAAAAAATAATAGACACAACTCATTACAACAAGGCTATCTAAATCATTTTTTATTAATATATACCAGTCGCGAATCATTTCTAGGTTCAATAATACAGCATCATGTGTATAATCCACTGTTATGAGAGGATTTGAA